>JALYXZ010000161.1 GCA_030946825.1 Chloroflexota bacterium
GCTCCAGCTGCAGGCCGACCGATGCGGTTTCCGGATCGGTGTAGGTGGCGCGTGGAATGGCGCGCAGGTCTGGCGTCACGTCGTCGCCCAGCGCCAGCCGGGCCGCGAGCTCGCCCTCGTAGTGCGCCAGGTGGGTGTGGAGCTCTGGCCCGGCCACGTCACCCGCGGCGAACACGTTGTCGGCCACCCGCAGCCGATCGTCGACGTCGAGGCGGCCGTCGCGCGGCGTCACGCCGATCGCCGCCAGGTCCAGGTCATCCAGCGGCAGGCTGCGACCGATGGCAACCAGGATCCGCTGCCCGTCCACGCTCGAGCCGTCGGACAGCTCGAGCGCATGGTCTGCCTCCTCGTCGGCCGCGGGCCGCACCCGTTGCGCGCGCACGCCGGTGCGGATGGTGACGCCGTCGCGTTCGAGCGCGGCGGCCAGGATCTCGGAGCTGCGCGGATGGTCCCGGCTGTTAATGCGCGGGTTGCTGTCGATCAGGGTGGTCGGCACGCCGTACCGCGCGTAGACCTGCGCCAGCTCCACGCCGGTCGGGCCGCCGCCCATTATCAACAGGCTCCGCGGCAGGTCGCGCGTCGCGGTCCCTTCCCGGTTGGTCCAGTACTCGACCCGGTCGAGGCCCGGAATGGGGGGGATCCTTGGCACCGAGCCGATGGCCAGGATCACCTTGTCGGCTTCGAGCCGATGCACGGTCTCGTCGTGGCGGGCCTCGAGCAGGCCGGGACCGATGAATCGGGCGTTGCCACGCACGACCGTCGCCCCCGCGCCCTCCAGGGCGCGCACGTGGCCGCCATCGTCGGGCCAATCGGTCCGTTCGCGATTGATCATGTAGTCGCGGAAATCCGATGCACGACGCCACTCGTACGCACCGCCGGCGTGGTGCACCGCGGCGGCGTGGAGCAGCGCCTTGGAGGGCATGCACGCCCAGAACGGGCAGGCGCCGCCAAACAGCTCGCGGTCGACGACCACGACCCTGGCTCCCCGGCCGGCAGCCAGGTGCGTCGCGGCCTCGCCGGCGGGGCCGGCGCCGATCACCGCGATGTCGAAGCGGTCCAATGCGCAATCCTCCGGTTCGGCTGGGAAGGCAACTCGCGGCCTATCGGTCCTGCGGCCGCGTGCCAGCCCATCATAGGGACGCGGCCCCGCCGGTGGCCGATGAGCGTCCGATCAGCGGCTGGCCTCGATGCCGGCCATCCAGACCCGCGCGGGCCGGACGTCGCCCATGCGCAGCGCGAACGCACCTTCGTGCTCGGCGTCCCAGGCGACGATGTCGGCGGCCAGCCCGGCGCGCAGCGTGCCGCACACCTCGTCGAGCTGAAGGGCCTGCGCAGCTCCGAACGTGGCGCTCCGCACCGCCGCATCGACGCCCATCCCCAACAGGGTCGCGCCCAGGCCGATCGCCATCGGCATCGACCAGCTGCCCCAGGTGCCGGCGTTCGCGTCCGTGGCCAGCGCGACCCGGACACCGGCCGCCAGCAGCTCACGCGCCGGCGGCAGTGGGCCGCCACCCATCGCCAGCGCCGGACCGGGGAGCAGGGTGGCAACCGTGCGGGAGTGGGCCAGCGCCGCCACTCCCGCCGCGTCGAGCCGCTCGAGGTGATCGACCGATGCCGCGCCCAGGCGGACGCCGAGCTCCGTGGCGCCGGTGCGGGCAAGCTGCTCGGCGTGAAGCCGCAGGCCAAGGCCCAGGGACCGCGCGGTGGTCAGGATCGCCTCGGTGGACTGCAGGTCAAAGAAACCCTCGTCGCAGAAGACGTCGCAGAACTCGGCGTGACGGGCCGCCTCGGGGAGCATGTCGTCGATGACGCTGGCCACGTACTCGGCAGGGGACGCTACCTCCGGGCCGACCGCGTGCGCCCCGAGGAAGGTGCGCACCACCCGCATCCCGACCCGCTGTGCGGCCCGCCCGATGATCGCGAGCTGCCGCAGCTCCTCGGCCGGGGCCAGGCCGTAGCCGGACTTGCACTCGATGGTGGTGGTGCCCGATCCGAGCGCCGCGGCCAGGCGGCCGGCGGTCAGGTCAAGTAGCTCCGAGTCGCTCGCGGCGCGGGTGGCCGCCACCGTGCGCATGATCCCGCCCCCGGAGTACGGGGCCCCGGCCAACCGGGCCGCCGCCTCGTCTGAGCGGTCGCCGGCGAAGACCGGGTGCGTATGTGCGTCGATCAGCCCTGGGGTCACCAGCGCGCTGCCGAGGTCGTCGACCTCGCCCACGGCGGGTGCATCGTCCGGAGAGCCGAGCCAGGCGATGAGACCGTCGCGGATGAGCAGCGCCCACGGCGAGAGCGCCCCCGGCTGCGGAGCGCCGTCCGGCTGGGCGACGAGCAACCGGCCACTGCCGATCAGGAGCCGACCGCCGGGAGACATCGGTCGGTCAGACGCGCCGTCCACGGATCATGCCCCACGCCATGATCGCCAGTGCGACCACCACCAACACCGCGATCAGGCCGATCGCCAGCCGCACGATGAAGCCGATGATGATCAGCACGACCACGATCGCCAGCACGCCGAGAAGCAGGCCCATTGTCGTCTCCCTTCGGATCGAGTCAGTGCACGATAGCGCCCACGGGCCGGTCCCGGGGAACCGCGCCCGCGCCGGCGGTGTATCGGTTGCGCAACGGTGGAGGGCCGTCCACTGACCGATAGCGATCTGATCGAGCGAGCAAGGCGCGGCGATGTCGCCGCGTACGAGGAGCTGGTGCGCCGATACGAAATGC
>JALYXZ010000172.1 GCA_030946825.1 Chloroflexota bacterium
CTCTTCAGGTACTCCGCTGTCACCGCGTGTTGCGCACCGTTCCAGACAACACGTTTGAGGTCTTTGGCGTAGTAGAGGATCGTGTCGTGGACGGCCCCTGCCCGTTTGGGATCATTGTGAGCTTGCGTCCGCTTCCAGATGATCTCGTTTCGGAAGTTCAGCGGCCCGAAGATGGCGTCTAGGATTAGCTTCAGGTAGTGGCTGGCGGTGGGGTCGCAGTGGAGGTAGAGGGAGCCTGTTGGCTTCAGGACGCGATGCAGCTCGACGAGGCGGACGGCCATCTCGACAAGGTAGGCCATCATCTGGTTCGAGCCAATCCCGGAGCGCAGTGCGGCGATGATGGTGCTGACCTTGTCCGGCACGCGCCCGGCGTGGTGGGCGGTGTTGGTCAGGTATCGGTAGGTCGATTCGGCCGATGGGCCCCAGTGCCAGGTGTCCTCGAAGGCGAGCAGCTGCGCATCGGACCGGTTCCCGGATTCGTCGCGGAAGATCACGTTGTAGTCGCGGTTGGAGTTGAACGGCGGGTCGAGGTAGATCAGGTCGACCGATGCGTCCGGGATGTAGCGACGCAGGATGTCGAGGTTGTCGCCGTAGTACAGGACGTTTCCCTCGGCCATGTCCGCGAGGGTATCAGTCCAGCAGGTCGGCGATCTCATGCACGGTCCAGACGTGATCTGCCACGCCAGCCGCCATCGCGGGCGTGGTCTGCTTCCCGAGCGCCGAGTGCGCCCGCGCGAAGTTGTAGTGCATGAAGTGCAGGCTGACCATCGCCGCGTGGTTCTCGACCTTCTTCGAGAAGCCGTTGGTCAGCCGCGTGAAGCGCCGCATGGACGTGCGCATCGAGAGGTTGTGGCGCTCGACGTAGGAGGTCGAAATCTTCTGCGGGTCGGGGTCCCCAGTCATGACGCGCACCTCGGACCCCGTAACTCTGTTGGGGGAGTACCGGCGGGCTGTTGGACTCGCATCCTCCGACCGCTCGACCCCGTACTGCTTGATCAACTGCGCGTAATCGATCTCAGTCCCGAACACCCGCTCGACGGCTCCGGCATAGGCGACGTGACCATCGGTCGTCAGCTGAACCCGGTTCGCCAGCCGAGAGCGAAGGTCGGACAGGAAGTCCAGCGCCTCGGTGTCACCACGCCAGCCGACCAGCCACGACGCGACCAGCTTGGTATCGGGGTCGATCGCGGTCCAGGTCCACACGTCGCCGTAGCCCCAATCGCCCCGGTGCTTGTCGGGAACGTTCTTGGCCTTGGCGTAGCAGAACGCCCAAATCTCGTCGCACTCGATGCGGGTCGAGGGCAGGTTTCGCAGCGTTCGGTCCTGATAGGCCGACACCGCTGCCCCCAGCTTCACGAGCAGCGTCGTGATCGTGTTCCGTGCAGCGCCGGTCAAGCGGGCGGTCGAGCGGATGGAGTTTCCTTCGACCAGGCACGCGATGATCTGCGCTCGTTCGGCAACGGAAAGACGATTCATATTGACACTATGCGTGAGAGTCGTGACAGCAGTCTGTCACGATGCGTGAGAGGGATTGAGAAGCGGTTGGAGAGGCGCGGCTTAGGCCGAGCGGTCCCTTTCCCATCGGGCCTTGGCAGCCCGTCGCGCGCTCTCACTGCGCTGCTCAGCGGTCATCTTCGCCGCCCGAGCCTTGCCACCGACGACGCCGCCGAGCCGACCACGCGCAATCGCCGCCGGGTCCTTCTCTCGGATCGGCTCGGGCGTGCGCTGTCCAGTCGCCAGGTCCACAATGGCCTTAGCGAGCTGGTTGGGATCGCGGGGCATCCGGGTTCGCTGCATAGCCCCTCAAGGATAGCCGGGGGATGCGTGAGACGGCAACCCGTGACCGCATCCAAATTGAGCCACTACCGCCCGGCCGCCGACCGCATCTCACGGGGTTCTCAGTCAGCCGCGAGATCCTTGACGCGTCCAACGAATTCCGGATTCCGACACCAAGGAGCAGCTCATGGACCAACCCACTGACCACGCCACCTCCCCCCCGCCCCAGGCACGGGTGGCTCCACGTCGGGGGTTGCTGGCCCTCATCGGGGCGCTGCTGCTCGTCGGCGCGTTCGGCGTGCTGGGCGTCACCAGCGCCTTCGCGGCGAGTCCCACTCCGAGCGCGAGCGGAGGCGCCAGCGGCGCACCGACTGCCACCCATCCCCCGTGCGAGCGGGCGACAAGCTCCCCAGGCTCGACCGCGCAATAGACCGATGGGCCCCGGCTGCTGCTCGGGGCCCATCTCGCTTCCTGCGCCGATACCCTAGCGGATCTCGACGGTCGCCCCCGCCTCGGCGAGCTTCTCCTTGGCGGCTTCCGCCTCTTCGCGCGGCACGCCCTCCTTAACCGGCTTGGGGGCGGCGTCGACCAGATCCTTGGCCTCCTTCAGGCCGAGGCCGGTCAGCTCCCGAACGGCCTTGATGACCAGGATCTTGTTGGCCCCCACCTCGGTCAGCACCGCATCGAACTCGGTCTGCTCCTCGACCGGTGCGGCGGCGGCCGCTCCGTCACCGCCGGGCGCCGCGGCCACGGCCATCGGAGCCGCCGCGGTCACGCCATAGCGCTCCTCGAAGGCCTTCACGAGCTCGCTCAACTCGAGGACGGTCATGGTATCGATCGCCTCGAGGATCTGGTCCTTGTCCAGTGTCTTGGTCGCCATCGGTTGTCGTCTCCTGTCGTGAATGCTCGCTTGCTGTCAGTCGTCAGGCGGCCGCGCCGCCCTCGCTCTCGCGTTTCTTGTTGGCCACGGCGCTCAGCACGCCCACCAGGTTGCGAAGGTTCCCCGCCAGGACACCGGCCATGCCGGCGATCGGGGCCGCCATGGCGCCGGCCAGCTGGCCGAGCAGCACCTCGCGCGGGGGAAGTGTGGCAAGCCGCTGCAGCCCGGCCGCATCGATCGGACGTCCCCCGAGCAGGCCGCCGCGCAGCGAGACCACGCGGCTGTACGGCCGCAGCGCCTCCTGGAGTGCCTTGGCCATCGCCACCGCGTCGCCGTCGATGGAGGCGATGGCAGTCGGCCCCTCGAGGAGCGGCTTGAGCTCCTCTCGACCCGCCTCGTCGGCCGCGATCTTCAACAGCCGGTTCTTGGCGACGTGCAGCTGCACACCGCTGGCACGCAGCGTACGTCGGACCGACTGCATGTCGGACACCTTGAGGCCGCGGTAGTCGGCCACGGCCAACGCCGAGCTGGAACGGATCAGCTCCGCGAGCTGGGCCACGGCCTGGCGCTTCTCATCGGTAGGCATCGGTCTGAAGTCCACCTCCTCGTGGCAAGCAAAACATCGGTCCTGGTGCACGCAGGCGCACGAGGACCGATGGTCGGAACTGCGTGCCTCGGCGTGCCCCGGCCTCGCGGCCGGTGATTAGCCCCTCCGCCACAGGGGCGGAGCGGGTCACATCGCTGTCTCTGGCGCTCTTCGGCTGTCAGGGTTCGAAAGGCGTTGGTCGACCTCCGGTCAGGCGTTGGCGGCGGCAAGCACGGATGGGATGTCGACGCGGACGCCAGGTCCCATGGTAGGGGCCACGGTCAGCGTCCGCATGTAGGTGCCCTTGGCACCTGACGGCTTGGCGCGGTTCACGGCGTCGACCAGCGTGGCGATGTTGGCGGCCAGCTGCGCCGCGGCGAAGCTGGCGCGCCCTACCGGGACGTGCACGATCCCCGCCCGGTCGACCTTGAACTCGACGCGGCCGCCCTTCACCTCGCTCACCGCGCGCTCGATGTCGAAGGTGACGGTTCCCGACTTGGGGTTGGGCATCAGGCCGCGCGGACCGAGCTTCTTTCCGAGGCGTCCGACCATGCCCATCATGTCGGGCGTGGCGACCGCGACGTCGAACTCGAACCAACCGTCGTCGATCTTCTTGACCAGGTCCTCGCCGCCGACCTGGTCGGCTCCGGCGCGCAGCGCCTCCTGCGCCTTCTCACCCTGGGCAAAGACCACGACGCGCGTCACGCGGCCGGTGCCGTGCGGCAGGACCACCGTACCGCGCACCAGCTGATCCGCATGCCGTGGATCGATGCCGAGGCGGAGGTGGGCCTCGATCGTGCCGTCGAATGCGCTGGTGCTGACCCGCGGCAGCAGCTCGACCGCGTCGTCGATCGGGTAGCGGCGCTCGGCATCGATCAGCTGCGCCGCCGCGCGGTACTTCTTACCGTGGCGTGCCATCAGGCGACCACCTCGATTCCCATGCTGCGTGCCGTGCCGGCGATGATCCGCATCGCGTGGTCGACATCGTTGGCGTTCAGGTCGGCCATCTTCGTCTCTGCGATCTCGCGAAGCTGGGCCTGGGTGACCCGGCCGACCTTCTCGCGGTTCGGCTGGGCCGACCCGGCCTCGACCCCCGCGGCACGTTTCAGCAGCGCGGCGGCCAGCGGCGCCTTGGTGACGAAGGTGAAGGAACGGTCTTCGAAGACGGTGATCTCGGCCGGCACCACGTAGCCTGCCTGGCTGGCCGTCCGCTCGTTGAAGGCCTTGATGAACTCCATGATGTTGATGCCGTGCTGACCCAGGGCCGGACCAACGGGCGGAGCCGCGGTCGCTTTGCCTGCCGGGGCCTGCACCTTCAGGATGGTGCGAATCTTCTTGGCCATCTCTTGTGCCTACAGCTTCTCGATCTGGAGGAAGTCCAGCTCAACCGGCGTCTCGCGGCCGAAGATGCTGACCAGCACCTTGACCTTGTTCCGCTCCGGGTTGACTTCGTCGACGGTACCGATGAACTCCGCGAAGGGTCCATCGTTGACGCGGACGCTCTGGCCCTTGGTGAACTGCACCTTGAACTTGGGCGTCTCGACCCCCATCTGCTTGAGGATCGACTTCACCTCCGCCTCGCGCAGCGGCGTGGGCCGGTTTCCCGAGCCGACGAAGCTGGTCACTCCTGGCGTGTTGCGCACCACGTACCACGACTCGTCGCTCATCACCATCTCGACCAGCACGTACCCCGGGAAGACCTTCTTGTTGACGGTCTGACGCTGGCCGTTCTTGATCTCGATCTCCTCCTCCATCGGGACGAGGACCTGGAAGATCTGGTCCTCGACGCCCATCGACTCGATGCGATGCTCGAGGTTGGCCTTGACCTTGTTCTCGTAGCCGGAGTAGGTGTGGATCACGTACCACTGCTTCGTGGTGCGCTCGTCGGCGTACGCGTCCTCGGGATGGGGGGCCTCGCGTGACAGCCGCGCGGCCTGGCGCGCCTCGTTGTCGCGCACGCCGGTCCTGGAAAGCTGCTCGTCGGTCATCAGAGCACCTGGTGCAATGCGGTGGTCAGGAGATAGTCGATGATCGCGATGTAGGCGCCGACGGCGACCGACACGGCGATCACGATCAGGGTCAGGTTCACGACCGTGGTGCGGTCCGGCCAGGCGACCTTCTTCAGCTCGCTCCAGCTCTCCGAGAAATAGGTGCGAATCCCCTGGAACACGTGCTTGGCTACTTCCTCACGAGATGCATCGAGCGGGAGTGGCAGGGGCGACAGGACTCGAACCTGCAACCGCTGGTTTTGGAGACCAGTGCTCTACCAATTGAGCTACACCCCTACCGACGGTCTCGCTACTTCGTCTCCCGATGCAGCGTGTGCTGGCGACAGCGGGGGCAGAACTTGTTGAGCTCCAGGCGCCCGGGGTCGTTTCTCTTGTTCTTGCGCGTGCTGTACGTGCGCTCCTTGCAGGTGGTGCACGCCAGCGCGATCACCGGTCGATTCTCGGCCTTGGCCACTGCGATGGGTCCCTCGTCGTCCCACCCGACGGACACGGGAATCTAAGGCCGGTCACCGGGGAGCCACAGGATTCTAGGCCGGCCGCCCACCGGTGTCAACGACGTCGCGTTGCTGACCATCGCGCCGAGCGAGCACGATCCGGGTGAACGGCAGCCGAAGGTCACTGAAGACCTCGATGCTGACCAGGAAGCCGACAAAGATGAAGATCAGGCCCAGCAGCTGACCGATGTAGAAGGCGCTGGTGCTCCCAAAGCGGTTCAGGCCGGTCGTGACCGATGGAATGAAGGCCCCCACCGCGATCAGGATCGTGGCGGGAACGCGGCTCGACAGTTGGCCGGCAACCAGGGCGAGTGCCGTGCCCGGAAGCGAGGCGACGAAGTTGACGATCACCGCAATCGGGACCAGCGGAGCGTTGCGCAGCAACGCCGAGGGCGATCGGTCCCGCAGCGAATAGCGGATCACTCGCCGCTTGGGCATGAAGACGTACGCGCTGTAGAGGGCGCCGAAGGCCAACGCGAACGCGCCGGTGATGTTGAAGAAGGGCGTCAGCAGCCGGAGATAGCCTGGAAACAGCTCACCGATCGGTATGCGCGTTGCGCGATCGATCGCGTATCCGGGCGCCGGCAGCTGGACCGTCAGGACCATCACCGTCGCAACCAGGCTGCCTCCCGCCACGAGCGCTGCCGCAACCGTTGCCCAGCGGTCGTCTCGCCGGATCGATAGCCCAGTGATGGCCGCCGCCGCGAGGATCGCGATCCCGAGGTAGATGAGCGGTGCGCCACCCGCGCCGGGATATCGGTACCTCGCCTCGGTCAGGAAGGTGAAGAGACCGGCCAGCAGGACCGAGAACGCGAAAGCGAACCCGAATCTCGTTCTCGCCAGCAGGTAGACCGTGCCGAGCCCGAGCCACGCGGCGACCAGGATCGCACCGGTCAGGTACCAGGCGCGGTACAGACCCTCGCTCCAGCCCCACGCCTCGCCGATGAACTCGGTGCCCGCTCCGATCGCAAACCAGAGCAGGCCCAGCGTCCAGACCAGCTGGTACGCGTGGTGGCGCCTCAGCCACTGGTCCGCGACGAGGATCGCGAACACGATGGCCAGGACAGCCGAGAGGAGCGGCAGGACCACATTCGAGTCCACTCGGGTTGGACGCCTCCACTACTGAAGCCCGCGCCGCGATCCGAGGAATGGAGCCCACGTCCGGGCTCGAACCGGAGACCTCTTCCTTACCAAGGAAGTGCTCTGCCAACTGAGCTACGTGGGCCCGCCGAGACCGGACGGCGCTCCGCGATTGTGCCGGACCATCAAAGTCTCGACAACCATCCGCTTCGATCCTCGGACCTTCGCACCGGTGGCGTCCAGGCGCCATCGGGCGAGGAGTGCGGAGTGGTGGGCAGGGAGGGAATCGAACCCCCACAGTCGAAAGACGGCTGATCTACAGTCAGCGGAGCTCACCACCTGCTCAACCTACCCACGCCAGGCGATCGGCCGTGGTGCCCACCGATCGGTGCGGGAGTATACCGCGTCTCTGCGATACTCGGCTCCCGTCGGCCATGCTCCGGCGAAGCGCATCCGAGGCCCTCGCGTGGACGCTGCATCCACCCCGTACTCTCCCGGCCTGGCCGGGGTGATTGCCGCCGAAACCTCCCTGAGCCTGGTCGACGGCACGCGCGGTCGACTCCTGTACCGCGGCTACGGGATCGGGGAGCTGGCAGCGCGGGGCAGCTACGCACAGGTCGCCGAGCTGCTGTGGACCGGAGCATGGCCCGACCAGGCACGCCTCTCGCCGGCGCCTCTCGGGGACGAGGTGGTCGCCGTGCTGCGGCTGCTGCCCGCCGAGACCAGCCCGATGGACGCGCTTCGGACTGCGATCTCCGCGTGGGGGGCGGCCCAGCGGCTCAGCTGGCCACCCACCGTCGAGCAGGCCCGGGCCGTCACCGCCTTCGCTCCCTCCGCGCTCGCGGCGTTCGCCCGGATCCGCGGCGGTCATGAGCCGGTGCCGGTGAATCCGACCCTCGACCTGGCCGAGGGTTTCCTCCACCAATTGACCGGGGAGCGCCCGGATGCGGCCGCCGCACGTGCGCTCGACGCCTACTTCGTGGTGGGTGCCGAGCACGGGCTGAACGCTTCGACGTTCGCGGCGCGAGTAATCATCTCGACGCGCTCCGACCTGGCCAGTGCGGTCGTGGGCGCAGTCGGTGCGCTGAAGGGGCCGATCCACGGTGGGGCGCCTGCGGAAGTCGTCAATCAGCTCCACCAGATCGGCGCGCCGGAGCAGGCGGAGGCATGGATTCGGGCGGCAGTCGCTCGTGGCGAGCGGATCATGGGCTTCGGCCACCGCGTGTATCGGGCCTACGACCCTCGCGCCGCGGCACTGCGCACCATCGCGGAGGGGTTGGCCGGCTCTGCCGCCTGGCTCGAGAAGGCGGTCCGCGTCGAGGATGTAGCGCTCCGGGTGCTCGCCGAGCTCAAGCCACATCGGGTGCTCAAGACCAATGTCGAGTACTACGCCGCCGCCGTGCTGCAGGGGATCGGCCTGCCGCCCGATCTGTTTCCCGCGACCTTCGCCGTGGCGCGGATGGCGGGCTGGACGGCGCACGGTCTCGAGCAGGCGAAGGCAGATCGGCTCATCCGCCCGGAGGCGCGCTACGTGGGCCCCGCGGAGCGGAACCTACCGTAGGACGGGTTTCTTCACTGGGCGGCTCCGGTGAGTGCGGCTGCCAAGTCATTGGGCCGGGTCGCCCGAGCGTTCGCCGGGGGGGCGCTCCCCTCCCAGCCCTTCGACCGCGCTCTTCAGCTCCCCGGTTGACTCCTGGAGTGAGCGAGCCGAGTCCTGCACGGCGCTCGACGCTGACTTCATCTCGCGCGCCGCACCGGTCTGGTCACTCGCAGCGCGACGAATCTCCTCGGCCGAGGCGCGCAATTCGCCGCTGACCGTGCCGAGGGCGGGCTCGCCGGTCGCCCGGGCCTCTTCGTGGGCGGCCTCGGCCCGCTCGGCGGCGAGGGCGACCAGCTGTTCGGCCGTGGCATCGGGCGCCTCGTCGCGCACCTCGTCGAGGATGGTTTCGGTGTCGACCTCCAGCGTCTCCTCGATGGTTCGCAGGTTGACGAAATAGTTGAAGAACACGTTCGCGACCGCGATCACCGGTATCCCGAACAGCGCGCCCCACAGACCGGCGATCTGCGCGCCGACGAGGAGGCCGACGAGGACCAGGATCGGGTGCATCCCCAGCGCGTCCCGCATCAGACGCGGCTGCAGGTAGTTGACGATCACCGTCTGCGTCACCAGCAGGAGGAGTCCCACCGGCAGGATCCACTCAGGGCGGTAGATGGCCGTGGCCAGGACCGGCGGCAGCAGAGCCAACGGCGGCCCGAAGAACGGAATCAGCATCGCGAGCGTGGCCGCGAGCGTGATCAGCACGCCGTACGGCAGTCCCGCGCCGATGACGACGCCCACCGTCAGCACCGCCTGGATCGCCGCCAGCAGGACCTGCGCACGCAGGAAGCCGCCGAAAGCACGCGCGACCGTGCGCTCGAAGATCGCCGCCTGCTCCTCGTAGCGCTGAGGGACCACGCGGTTCAGCTTGGCGAGGATGGTCGCGGAGTCGGCGACCATGTAGAGACTCAGGATCAGGACCAGAACCAGGGCGCCGATGACCGACACGGTGACGCTCGGAATGGCCTGTGCGATGGAGGACCCGAGACCCCCCGCCTGCCGCTGCACGTCGTTGAAGAGGGTCACCAGGTCCGGCTGGAATCGTCCGAAGGACACCGAGCTCTGCCAGCCCTGCAGAGTGGCGATGATCCTGGTGCGGGTCTCCGGGAAGTGGGTTGCGAGATCGCCCACCTGCGCCCCCGCGGCCGACACGGTGTAGAACAGCAGGACGCCGCCAACCAGCAGCGCGACCCCGTACACGATGCCGACCGCCGCTCCGCGCGAGAGGCGGGTGCGGCTGGTCAGCAGGGCGACCAGCGGCGCGAGGACGAAGGCGAGCAGCCAAGCCAGGAAGACGACCGCCACGATCTGGCCGAACTGCGCAACGGCGCGGCCCAGCAGATCGAGCAACAGGTACGCCACGTAGACCGTGGCGACCACGAAGAAGCCGATCCTCCAGCGGCGCTCACGCGCCGCCAGGGTTTTCACCTGTCATCCACCTCGCGGCTCGAAGTCGGCGGCCAAGCGAAAGCACGCGGCGTGCCGACCCGCTGAGGTCGTTTCATGCTGCCTTCAGGCGCCGCGGGTAGCGTGCATCCGCGAGCGGCCATTCGGGCACCCTGTGCCGCTCGCTGTCGGACCGGCCGTGGGGCCCGTCCGCGCCGGACCGCAGAGAAGCGCGCGCCCCCCAAGCCGCTCCTCTGCGGTTTTTGGTGAGCGGCAGTTTCTTCGGGCCTCCATCCGGCGCTGCCGCCCCGGCTGCGCTATACAGCGCTCACCGTCCGCGACGCCCCAGCCGAGCGGACGCCGCAGTGAGGGCCGATCCGTGTTCCTCGCGTTCAAGTTCCTTCACATCCTGACGATGTTCGCCGCGGTCTCGGCGGCCGTGATTCCGGAGGTCGTGTACCAGTCGCTCGCCCGCCGCCGGAACTTCGCCGCATTGCGCTCCATGGCCCCGGTCGTCGAACGCGCGGGCAAAATGATTCCGGTCCTCTTCGTCCTCGGTCTCGTCTTTGGGCTGATTGCCGCGTTCACCGGTTCGCTGAACTTCCTCGCGCCCTGGCTCATCGCGGCCTACGTCGTCTTCCTGATCGCGATGGTCACCGGCGCAGCCGTGAGCGGTCCATGGGCCCAGCGGGTGGCGAAGGCAGCATCGGCGAGCGAGCCTACGGCGCCTTCGGCTGAGCTCGAGGCCGCCCTGGCGGATCCACGCGGACTGGTCTCGTCCGCGATCCTGATGGGCTCGATCGTGGTGATCATCTTCCTGATGGTCATCAAGCCCCTCTCCTGAGGCTGGGGCCTCTCACGCCGGATTCGTGCTCAGAATCGTGGAGCCGACGCTCGGGGTCGAACCGAGAACCTGCGGTTTACAAAACCGCTGCTCTGCCAGTTGAGCTACGTCGGCGCGCACCGATTCTAGCGGCGAGCCGGATGAGACCGTTGCCGAAGGACTTCGAACAGGAGTAGGGAGCCGGCGGTCGCCGCATTTAGCGATCCGATGTGGCCGCGCATCGGAAAGCTGACCAGCAGGTCGCATCGCCGCCGCGTCGCGCCGCTCAGCCCACTCCCCTCGCTGCCGACCACGATGGCGAGGGGCCCGGAGAGGTCCGTGTCCCATGCCGATGCGGCGGCAGTCTGGTCTGCAGCCACGATCCGCAGCCCCGCTTCGCGCAGTTCGTGGATCGCGGCGCCGATGCTCTCGACTCGGGCCAGCGCAAGATGCTCCGTTGCTCCGGCCGACGCCTTGACCGCCGCCGCCGAGAGCGGGGCTGCACCGCGGGCCGGATAGACGACGCCGTCGGCACCGGCCGCCTCGGCGGCGCGCAGCAGCGTCCCCTGGTTCATCGGATCCTGGAGGTGCTCCAGGACCAGGACCAGTGGCAGGCGGCCAGCCGAGCGAGAGATCTCCAGGATGTCGGGCAGTCGGGCGTAGGTGCGCTCGGCGACCTCCAGCAGCACGCCCTGGTGGCCGTCGAATCCCGCCAGGCGCCCGAGCTGCTGGCGATCCACCCACTCGATCGGGACCCCGGCCCGCTGCGCAAAGCCGATCAGCTGGCGCAGCTCGGGGCTGGACTTGGCCCCGCTGGCGATGAGCAGTCGACGGGCGGTGCGGCCCGCCGCCAGCGCTTCGGCGACCGGACGCCGCCCGCCGATCATCTCCGTCACGCGGCGGTCATTCCGCGCGCCGGAGCAGGGCAATCGCCCATGCCGCGATGCCTTCGGAGCCGGGAAAGCCGAGCCCGTCCGTCGTGGTTCCCTTCACGCCCACCGCCGCCGCTTCGAGGCCCAGCAGGCCAGCGACCCGGCGACTCAGCTCGTTCCGCCGTGGGGCGATGCGGGGCGCGGCCGCCGCGATCGTGAGGTCGAGGCTGAGCGGCTGCCACCCGGCGCTCGCCACGCTGTGGGCCGCCACGCGCAGCAGTTCGGCGGAGTCGACACCCGGCGGCGCGCTATCCGGCGGGAAGAGGGTGCCGATGTCGCCCATGCCCGCCGCTCCGAGGAGCGCGTCGATGACCGCGTGCAGGACGACGTCGCCGTCGGAGTGACCCTCGAGGTGCGCTTCGGCATTCGGCCATGCCAGGCCACCGAGCCACAGCTCGCCGCCGGGGACCAGCCGGTGCGCGTCGAAGCCGACTCCCGCCCGCACCGCCGACGATTCGCTGCCCGTCACGGACGGCAGAAGCTGATGGCGCAGCACCGCCCGCAGGAGAAGTTCATCGGTCGGCTCAGTGAGCTTCACGTTCCACGGCTCGCCCGGGACGGTACGGACCTCGATGCCGGCCTCGACGAGCGCCGACGCCTCGTCGGTCACTGCCCGCCCGGCCGCGGCGGCGGCGACCAGCGCGGCCCGCACATCTCCGGCTCGCGCCAGCTGGGGGGTCTGGGCCGCCACCACCCCACGCCGGTCAACCGGATCGAGCGCTCCATCATCGGCGAGACGCTTCAGGCTGTCGCTGACGGGCAGCACCGGCACCACTGCCCCGCTCTTGCCGGCGGCACCCAGCACGCGCTCCACCAGCGCGGAACCGGCGGCGGGGCGAGCTCCGTCGTGGACGAGGACCAGGGTGTCCGCGCCGAACCCTGCCGCGCCGAGGGCGGAGAGCCCTGCGAGCACCGAATCGGCCCGCTCCCGGCCGCCCGTCACCAGGATGCATCGGTCCCGCGTCGAATCGGTCAGGGCCACGCGGAATCGGTCACCGGCGCTCTCGGGCACAACCAGCGCGACGCGGGTCACACCGGCCAGCAGGAGGGCGTCGAGGCTCCAGCGCCAGACCGGCCGACCAAAGAGATCCACCCACAGCTTGTCGGTCCCCATCCGCCGGCTGCGCCCGGCGGCGACCAGGATGCCGGCGAGCTCCGTCACCTCAGCCGCTGTCGCGCGGCTGCGCGAAGATCATCCGCCCGGCGACGGTCTGCAGGACACGGGTGACGGCGATCGGCACCTGCCGATCCATGAACCGGCTGCCGCCCTCGACCACGATCATCGTTCCGTCATCCAGGTAGCCAACTCCCTGGCCCGGCTCTTTGCCCTCCTGGATGATGGTGACCAGCATCTCCTCGCCGGGGTGGACGACCGCCTTCACGGCGTTGGCCAGCTCGTTGATGTTCAGGACCCGAATGCCCTGCAGCTCCGCGACGCGGTTCAGGTTGAAGTCGTTGGTCAGGATCGCCGCGGTGTGGTCACGTGCATAGGCGACGAGCTTGGCATCCACCTCGCCGATCTCCGGATAGGTCTCCTCGGTGACCTCCACCGGGCTGATCGAATCCTTCTGCAGCGCGGTCAGCATCTCCAGCCCGCGGCGGCCGCGGTTTCGACGCAGCGCGTCCGGCGAGTCCGCGATGCGCTGCAGCTCATCGAGCACGAAGCGCGGCACGATCAGCGTTCCGAGGATGAACCCGGTTCGACCGATGTCCACGATCCGCCCATCGATCACCGCGCTGGTGTCGATCACCACCCGCTGGAAGCCACCCCGGCGTCGGCCGCCGGGCAGCAGGCCCAGGAAGGCGGGGATCAGGACGTCGCGCTTGGAGAGTGTCGCTCGCAGCATTCCCGCCGCAAGCAGGATGGCAGCCACCGGGGGCAGCACCGAGCCCGGGATCCCGCCGATCGCCGCCAGCGGGACGCCCAGCAGGACACCCATCACCAGCCCGATGATGATCGCGATCACCCCAAGCGCAAAATCGCCGGCATCCGCCCGCGCGATGCGGTCCATCGCCCACCGCGTCGGATAGATGGTGATGTAGGGGATCGCCAGATAGCCGAACAACAGCGATGCGGCGACGACCGCCACCAGGAAGGCAGGGCGATTCGCCACGTCGACCAGTTTCTCGGCGCGGGACAGGATCATGAGGCCGAGGGCGAAGCCGAGCACGGTGCCCAGCAGCGCTCCCAGCAGCTGGATGAGTCTGAACATGGGACCGATGAGACCGCCGATGACGCCGGCGCGGCGAGATGAAGGATGAGCCACGCCGTCCCGCGAAAACGGGCGGCCACAGTAGCACGGGGACGCTGTGGCGGCAATCGATCAGGCTGTGGACTCCGGTGTGGAGAGGATGGCTTGGAGGGCATCCCGAAGGGTGCCCACCACCACCGTGGCGCTGGGCGCCGCGATCGGTGGACCACCCTGCCCCGCCTCCGAGGCGCCGCGTGCCGCTCCCGTCACCAAGCGCTGGAAACCGAGCCGCTGAGCCTCCGATAGCCGGCGCTCGGAGCGGGGCGCCGCGCGGACACGACCCGATAGTGAAAGCTCGCCGGCAACCACGGTGCCTGCCACCACCGGCCGTTCGCGCAGCGAGGAGGCGAGGGCCAAGGCGATGGCAAGGTCCGCCGCCGGCTCCTCGATCCGC
The DNA here is from genome assembly GCA_030946825.1 of Chloroflexota bacterium. Classification (GTDB taxonomy): domain Bacteria; phylum Chloroflexota; class Limnocylindria; order QHBO01; family QHBO01; genus QHBO01. Next base: position 14,210 of record JALYXZ010000172.1, read on the forward strand.
AGGCCGCCGGCCACGTTGACGTACACATCGTGCCCGGTCAGGGTGATGCCCGCGTGCCGGGCGAGCACGGCCACCAGCATCAGCACCCGGTTCACGTCGATCCCGGTCGTGGCGCGTCGCGGTGAGCCGTAGCCGGCGGGCGCCACCAGGGCCTGGATCTCGACGGCCAGCGGTCGCGCCCCCTCCAGGGCGATGGTTACCGCGCTGCCGGCGGAGGGCGGCTGCTCCGACTCGATGAAGAAGCGCGAGGCGTCACTGACCTCGACCAGTCCCTCGCCGCGCATCTCGAGCACGCCGACCTCATCGGTCGAACCGAAGCGATTCTTTGCCGAGCGCAGCAGACGCGTTGCTCCCATTCGCTCACCCTCGACGTAGATCACCGCGTCGACCAGGTGCTCCAGCGTCCGTGGTCCGGCGACCGTCCCTTCCTTGGTTACGTGTCCCACCAGCGCAACGCAGGTACGTCCGCGCTTTGCGACCTCGGCCAGACGCGCCGCGACCTCGCGGACCTGCCCGACGCTGCCGGCCGGGCCGCTCAGCTCGGCGCTTCCCAGGGTTTGCACCGAGTCGACGACCGCCAGCGCGGGTGCCATCTCCTCGATGGTCGCCAGCGCCACCTCCAGCTCCGTGGTGGCGAGCAGGCCAAGCCCATCGACCACGGCGTCGACGCGCTCCGCGCGGCCGCGGACCTGTGCCGCGGACTCCTCGCCGGTGATGTACAGGACCGGCTCACCCGCGCTCGCCAGGCGCGCAGCGACCTGGAGCAGGAGCGTCGACTTACCGATACCCGGGTCGCCGCCGATCAGGATGATCGAGCCTGGCACCAGGCCGCCGCCGAGGACTCGGTCCACCTCTCCGATCCCGGTCGCCAGTCGCCGCGCCTCCGCGCTGCTCACTGACGAGATCTGCTCGACTGCCATCGCGCCGGGCGTCTCGCTGCGCGGCCGCCCGCGCCCCGCCGCCCGTGCGCCCGGACCCCGCGCGATGACCGTCTCGACCAGCGTGTTCCAGTCGCTGCAGCCCGGGCACTGGCCGGCCCACTTGGGCGACTCGGCGCCGCAGTGCTGACAGACGTAGACAGAGCGGATGGGCACCAGAGTGGGACTCCTGCAGGACGAGAGGCGGGGCCAACGAGCAACGAGAACGGCGGGGCCGCCGAGCCCCGCCAATGATCCCATGTGCCGACGTATCGGCGACGTATCGGCGACGTATCGGTCGGTCAGCCGGCCTTCACGGTCTCCCGCTGCGAGGTGCGGCGGATGACGAGGGTCCCATCCGCGTCCGCGTCGACCTCCACCACGTCTCCCGGATTGAAGGCCGCCATCAGCATCTGCTCGGCGAGCTGGTCCTCGATCTGGTTCTGGATCTCCCGGCGCAGCGGGCGGGCGCCGTAGGCCTGGTCGTAGCCCTTGGCGATGATCGCGTCCTTGGCGGCATCGGTCACGATCAGTTCCATCTGCTGTCCGGCCAGCTGTGCCTTCACGCGGCCGAGCAGCAGGTCCACGATCTCGCGGATCTCCTCGCGGGTCAGCTGCCGGAACACGACGGTCGCATCGATCCGGTTCAGGAACTCCGGGCGGAACACGTTCTTCAGCTCCGCGAGGACCTTATCCTTCATCCGCTCGTACTCGGCCAGCGCCTGAGTCGCCGCGCTCCCGCCGGCCCGGAAGCCGATCGAGGCGTCGCGCTGCAGCGCGTGGGCGCCGATGTTGCTGGTCATGATGATGATCGTGTTCCGGAAGTCCACCCTGCGTCCCTTGGCATCGGTCAGGTGCCCGTCCTCCAGGATCTGGAGGAGGATGTTGAAGACCTCGGGGTGGGCCTTCTCGATCTCGTCGAGCAGGACGACGCTGTAGCTCTTGCGGCGGACCGCCTCGGTCAGCTGCCCGCCCTCGTCGTAGCCGACGTATCCAGGAGGCGCACCCACCAGCCGCGACACGTTGTGGCGCTCCATGAACTCGCTCATGTCGATCTTCACCAGGGCGTCCTCGCTGCCGAACATGAACTCGGCGAGCGCCTTGGCGAGCTCCGTCTTGCCGACCCCGGTGGGCCCCATGAAGATGAAGGAGCCGATGGGCCGCTTGGGATCCTTGAGCCCGGCACGCGCCCTTCGGACTGCCTTGCTGATGGTCCCGATCGCCTCCTGCTGCCCGATGACGCGCTTGTGCAGCGCATCCTCCATGTGCAGCAGCCGCTCCGACTCTTCCTGGCTGATGCGGATCACCGGGATGCCGGTCCACATTGAGACGACCTGCGCGATGTCCTCGTCGGTCACCACCGGGACGTCCTTGGCGACCTCTTCCTGCCAGGCGGCGCGCAGCTGGTCGACGTGCTCCTTGGCCTGCGCCTCCTCGTCACGGAGGCGGGCGGCTGCCTCGTAGTCCTGCCCGGCAATCGCCTCATCCTTCTGGCGGGTGATCTCCTCCAGCGCGTGCTGCGCCTCCTTGATGGCCGGCGGCGCAGACGCCTTGCGGAGGCGGACGCGCGACCCGGCCTCGTCGATGAGGTCGATCGCCTTGTCGGGCAGGGCTCGATCAGCGACGTAGCGGACGCTCAGGTCGACCGCCGCTCGAACCGCGTCGTCGTTGATGGTGACCCTGTGATGCTCCTCGTATCGGGAGCGGATTCCGAACAGGATGTCGATCGCCTCATCGACGGTCGGCTCTTCGACCATGACCGGCTGGAAGCGGCGCTCGAGGGCGGCGTCCTTCTCGATGTACTTGCGGTACTCGTCGAGCGTGGTCGCGCCGATGCACTGCAGCTCGCCGCGCGCCAGCGGTGGCTTGAGGATGTTCGCCGCGTCGATGGCGCCCTCGGCGGCGCCCGCCCCGACGAGCGTGTGCAGCTCATCGATGAAGAGCACGCAGTCGTTGGAGCTGCGCAGCTCCTCGATGATCTTCTTCAGCCGCTCCTCGAACTCGCCGCGGTACTTGGTGCCGGCCACCAGGGAACCGATGTCCAAGGTCAGAACCCGCTTGTCGGCGAGCGTCTCGGGCACGTCGCCGGAGATGATCCGGTGCGCCAGCCCCTCCGCGATGGCGGTCTTCCCGACACCGGGTTCGCCGATCAGCGCCGGGTTGTTCTTCGTCCTGCGACTCAGGATCTGGATGACCCGCTCGATCTCCTTCTCGCGGCCGATCACCGGGTCCAGCTTGCCGGCGCGCGCCGCCTCGGTGAGGTTGATGCCGAGCTGGTCGAGGGTCGGCGTCTTGGACGGGCGCTTCGATTCCTGGGCCGGGGAGACGCTCGTGCTCTGGCTGAGGACGTGGATCACCTGGTGACGAACCTTGTCCAGGTTCACGCCCAGGCTCTCGAGCACGCCGGCCGCGATCCCCTCACCCTCGCGGACCAGCCCGAGGAGCAGGTGCTCTGTGCCGATGTAGTTGTGCCCCAGGCGCCGAGCTTCGTCGATCGCCAGCTCGATGACGCGCTTGGCTCGTGGCGTCAGGCCCACCTCCCCGACGACCGGTCGGTCTCCGCGACCGATGATGAACTCGACCGCGGTCCTCACCTTGGAAAGCTCGACGTTCATGTTTTCCAGCACGCGCGCCGCGACGCCCTCGCCCTCGCGCACGAGGCCGAGCAGCAGGTGCTCAGTGCCGATGTAGTTATGGTTGAAGCGCTGGGCCTCGTCCTGGGCAAGGGTGAGGACCTTCCGCGCTCGGTCGGTGAACTTGTCGAATCGATCCATGGTCGCCGGTCCCGCCTGGTGGGTTCGAGGAGCCCGATGCCCCGGGCTCGGTTCTGAGTGTACGGCACGCCATTCGATCGGTGCCGTCAATAGGTACTACGGCCTCGGGCAGCGCTTGGCTCAGTCGCTCAGCTCGGCGGATGGCGAGAGGCCGACCACTCGGACCGGCCTGGATGCCGCAGCCCAGGGCTGGCCGCCCGGGCCGCCCGCGGCGTCAGGCCTTGGAGGAGTCCTCCTGGGTGGCCTCGGTCTCCTTGGTCGCCTTGCTCTCCTTGGTCGCCTTGGTCGCCTTGGTCGCAGCATCGGCCGGCGCGTCGGCTCCCGAATCGACCGCCTCCTCGGCGGACGCCACCTCGGGAGTCCCGCCCGCAGGAGCCTCGCCCTCGGGACTTTCCGGCTCCGAAGTGTTCGCCGGCTCGGTAGTGCTCTCCGCCTGCGAGCCGGTCTCCGGCTCGGCGCCGGAGGCTTCGGGCTCAGTGGCGGTCTCTGCCGTCGCGGCGGTCTGCGGCTCGACCTCGGAGGCTTCGGGCTCAGTGGCGGTCGCGGGTTCGGTGGCGCTTTCGGCCTCCACGCCGGTCTGCGGCTCGGCGGCTGGTGCCTCGTCCGCGGCTCGGGGCGCTGCCTCCGCTGCCGGCGGCTCGCCGGCAGGCGTCTCCTCGCGCTGTGCCTGCGACGCCCGGAACTGCTCGAGCAGGCCGGACTCGGCAAAGGCGGCCGCCATGGTGTTGTCGATCCCGTCCTCCGGCTCGGCGGTCGCGTCCTCCGGGCGGTAGTCGCGGTCGCGGCGATCCCGGCGATCCCGGCGCTGCGGGCGATCTCGCTCCTCCGAGCGGGCCGGTGCCGGAGCTGCCTCAGCCACGGGTCGCTCCTCGGCCTGCTTGAGACTCAGACCCAGGCGATGGCGCTCCGAGTCGAGCGAGATGATCTTCAGCTTGAGGACGTCGCCCTCCTTCACCACGTCGCCGGGGTGGGCGACGCGCTGATTCGAGAGCTCACTGATGTGGATCAGGCCCTCGAGGCCCTCCTCGACGCGGACGAATGCGCCGAAGTTCACGAGCTTGGTGACGGTGCCCTCGATCACGTCGTTGATCCGATACTTCGCGACCGACTCCTGCCAGGGATCCGGCTGCAGCCGACGAATCGAGAGGCTGATCCGACCTCGCTCGTGATTGATGTCGATGACCTCGGCCTCGACCTCGTCACCGATGGCATAGGCCGTCTCGGGATTGTTGACCTTGTTCCAGGAGAGCTCGCTCTTGTGGACCAGGCCATCGATCCCGCCGAGGTCGATGAAGACGCCGAACGGCGCGATGCTTCGGACCGTGCCCTGGACGCGCTGTCCGACCTGAAGGCTGCTGAACAGCTCGTCGCGCTTCTCACGCCGCTCCTCGTAGAGGGCGACCTTCTCCGACAGGATGAGGCGGTTCGCCTTGCGGTTGACCTCGAGGATCTTCAGCCGCAGCGTGCGCCCGACGAAGGGCTGCAGCTTCTCGGCGATCTCCTGGGCGGCGTCCCGCGGCTGCTCGTCACGCGGCCGGCGCGGAAAATCGACGATCTGGCTGATCGGCACGAAGCCGCGCACCCCAAGATCGACGATCAGGCCGCCCTTGTTGTGGTCGATCACACGGGCCTCGACGATCTCGCCCGCGTCGAAGCGCTCCTGCATCGCGCGCCACTTGCGCTCCAGCCCGGCGCGGCGCAGGGAGAGAACCGCATGCCCTTCCGGAGACTCCGGCTGCAGGACGTAGACGAGGACCTCGTCGCCCACCTTGAGCTCCGGGCGCGCCTCCTCGCCATCGCGCGGGCCGCGACGCGACATCAGCTCGCGGTTGCTGACCACGCCCTCGCTCTTGCCACCGAAGTCGACGAGGATCTCGTCGGGGTCGATGCGGACCACGCTTCCCTCGACCACGTCGCCATGCTTGAGGCTCTTCACCTCGTTGTGCGGCTGGTCGAGGAGCTCGGCCATGGTCATCGGTTCGGCATCCTGGGCATCGGCATCCTGGGCATCGGCATCCTGGGCATCAGCATCCTGGGCATCAGCGGGCGGCAGTTCGCCGCTGTCGGGCTCCGCCGCCGGTTGGACTGCCGAGGCCGGATCGGCGACCTGCCCCTGGCTGTCACTGACCGGGGATCCATCTGCGGCGATGCCGCCGTCACCCTCCGGCATCGAGGATTCCGCCGCAGGAGTCTCCTCCGGCTCAGGCTCCGGGCCCGGCTGAGCTTCGGTGTCGGCCTTCTGCGCATCCGGCTCCGAACCTGGGCGAACCTCGGCACCGGCCTCGATCCCGTTCGACGCGGCGCTCTCGGTCGCTGCCTCGGCCGTCGGCTCAGTCGGGACCGCCGTATCGGTCACGGAAGTGCCACGCCGGTCGGCGCGAGGCCCGGGGTCAGTCGTCTCGTCGGTCAAAGTGTCAAATCGCTCCTGTCAGGCAAGTGTCTCTCCACAGAAAACGCTCTCCACGGCACGGAGAGCGTTGCGTCCTTCTTGATGACAGATAGCTGCCCAGGTCTCGAGAGACGACTCGGTGCTCCTCCGTATTCAGCCGATGGATCGACGCGCACCCGCGCACGGCTATGCGGTTGTCTGCGATAGAGCCGACGGAGCATACCATACGGTCAATGGCCCCCTCCAGTGCCTGAGCTCCCCGATCTGACGGTGGTGGCGGAGCAGCTTGCCGAGCGAGCCACCGGGCGCCGCGTGGTCGAGGCAAGCGCCCCGACCGGCATCCTGGTGCGCGCCACACCCGAGGGGATCGCGTCCCTGGCCGGGGCGCGGCTGGGCAGTGCGACGCGACGCGGAAAGTTCCTGCTGCTCCCCTTCGAGCGTGACGGACGCCCCGATACGCTACTGGCCGCCAACCCGATGTTGGCAGGTCGCTTCTGGCTCCTCGAAGACGGGAGCGCGCACGTGCGCGCGCGCACGGGACTCCGACTCCGGTTCGCGGACCGCTCCGAGCTGCGCTACGTGGACCGCGAGATGCTCGGAAAGCTCTACCTCGTCGCCCCGGATCGCTTGGACGAGATCCCCGGCTGGTCGGAGATGGGCCCCGACGCGGACGACCCCGCGCTGACGCTGGAGGTCTTCCGGCAGCGCATCCGCCGGCATCCCGGAGAGCTCAAGTCGCTGCTGCGCAACCCACGTTTCGTCGCGGGCATCGGCAACGCCTACAGCGATGAGATCCTCTGGGAGGCGGGGCTCGCTCCGCTCCGACGTCGCAGCTCGCTGAGCGGCGAAGAGGTGGACCGCCTGTATCGGGCAATGCGCGAGGTACTGTCGACCGCCATCGCCGAGCTGCGGGAGATGGTCCCGCCTGCCATCCAGGTCCAGCACCGCGAGCGGCTCAAGGTCCATCTGCGCGGTGGGCAGCCGTGCCCGCGCTGCGAGCGGCCGCTGCGCCAGATCGGTGGGGACGAGGCGACCACCTTCTGCCGCAGCTGCCAGCCGCCGTTCTGATCTGCCCGAGACGTCCCCGCTTGCGGAGAGTGCGAGACGAGGGCGCGCGGCGGCTTGCGGCGCCTGCGGCGCCTCCGCCGGCTCAGGGAATGACCAGCGTCTGCCCGATAAGGATCGCGTTCGCGTCCCTGATCCCGTTCGCGGCCTTGAGTGCGGCCACGCTGGTTCCAAAGCGGGTGGCGATCAGCGATAGGGTGTCGCCGGCCTGTACCACGTAGGTGCGCCCCGAGAACGCCGCGGATGCTGTTGGAGCGACGGTCGGGCTGAGTACCGCGGCGGTCGGAGACGGGCCGACCGATTCGCCGTACGAGGGAATCGCCGTGGGCAGCACGGTCGGCGTGGCATCGGCGGCGGGGCTCGGCGGGACGCTGGCCGGGTTTCCAGACCGGCCGGCACCGCCGGGGAGCAATGGCGACGCCGCCGGTGCCGTCAGCGCGCTGAAGAGCGCCGCGACACGCGGCAAACCGCCGGCGTACACCGTTGCGCCGGCCACCAGAAGAATGAGCAGCGCTCCCGCGACACCGATACCCAGGCGTCGCCCGGGGCCTCGACGACCGAGGCCAGACCATCGGCCCGGCTCAACGAGCAGTCGAGTGCTGGCCAGTGCCAGGTCGGCCGCCACCGGTGATTCGCTCTCCGTCGACCCGGCCCCGCCGGCAGCGGCCCGCGATCGGTCCACGAAGAGCGGGCAGCGACTGTGCGCCTCGGACAGGCAGAAGGAAACCTGGACAGACCGCTCGATCGCGCGCAGCGGCGAGACCGCGCGGCAGCGGTGCTCGGGATCGTAGCCGTCGGCCGCGCTCCGAAGGTCGTCGGCGAGCGCCAGGAAGGGGCAGATCCGTTCCACCCCATCAGCATAGACAGCGCGTCGTCACCGAACAGGCGTTCTGAACGCGGTCCACCGCGGCTGAGCATGAAATATCCCGGCGACGACCTATTTTCCCAGGGAGTTGCCCCCCGAGTATCTTCGGCGCTGGAGAGCTTAACTTCCGTGTTCGGGATGGGAACGGGTGGATCCTCTCCGCTAGCGTCACCGGGATAGATCTTCAATTGTCGCCGCGCACCTGGGCGCCGCGCGAACCGCGCAGTCTGGAAGCACCGATCGTCGAGGCGGCCACGGACGGCAATGCCGGCCGCGCTCCTATCGATCGCGATATCAGCGTCGTGCTAGACGCGTGAATTAGGTCAAGCCCTCGACCATTAGTACCGCTTGGCTCAACGCATTGCTGCGCGTACACGTGCGGCCTATCGAACAGCTAGTCTCGCTGCGGTCTTACCCGGTTAACCCGGTGGGGAACCTCATCTTGAGGCGAGCTTCGCACTTAGATGCTTTCAGTGCTTATCCCAACCGAACATACCTACCCAGCAATGCCACTGGCGTGACAACTGGTACAACATTGGTTCGTCCACTCCGGTCCTCTCGTACTAGGAGCAGCTCCTCTCAAGTTCCCTACGCCCACGATGGATAGAGACCGAACTGTCTCACGACGTTCTGAACCCAGCTCGCGTACCGCTTTAATTGGCGAACAGCCAAACCCTTGGGACGTACTTCCGCCCCAGGATGCGACGAGCCGACATCGAGGTGCCAAACGGTGCCGTCGATGTGAACTCTTGGGCACCATAAGCCTGTTATCCCCGGGGTAGCTTTTATCCGTTGAGTGATACCCCTTCCACTCGGAGGTACCAGATCACTAAGCCCGACTTTCGTCTCTGCTCGACTTGTAGGTCTCGCAGTCAAGCACCCTTATGCCTTTGCACTCTACGGCTGGTTTCCATTCAGCCTGAGGGTACCTTTGGGCGCCTCCGTTACATTTTAGGAGGCGACCGCCCCAGTCAAACTGCCCATCTGACACTGTCCAGCGCCCGGATAACGGGCCGCTGTTAGAGCCGAAATCCAGCAAGGGTGGTATTTCAAGGGTGACTCCACCGAGGCTAGCGCCCCAGCTTCAACGTCTCCCACCTATCCTACACATGCTGAACCTCAGTCCAATATCAAACTACAGTAAAGCTCCACGGGGTCTTTTTGCCCTGCCGCGGGTAACCTGCATCTTCACAGGTATTTCAATTTCGCCGGATCCCTCGTTGAGACAGCGCCCAGATCGTTACGCCATTCATGCGGGTCGGAACTTACCCGACAAGGAATTTCGCTACCTTAGTACCGTTATAGTTACGGCAGCCGTTTACCGGGGCTTCAATTCAGAGCTTGCACCCCTCCTCTTAACCTTCCGGCACCGGGCAGGCGTCAGACCCTATACGTCGTCTGGAAGACTTCGCAGAGCCCTGTGTTTTTAGTAAACAGTC
>JALYXZ010000188.1 GCA_030946825.1 Chloroflexota bacterium
CTGGCCAACAGGACGATGATCGCCAGCAGCGCCCCCTGTCCCAGCAGGGCAACCGTCGGATCGCCGAGGGCCACCCAGCGGACGGTGGCATTCACCAGGCTGCCAAGCTCCGAATCCGGGCGAACGATACCGACGCCGGTTGCCGCGGCCAGCGCGAGCGCAGCGCCCGCGATCGCCAGGCCGGCTGCGCTCAGGAAGGTGGTGATCCGCCGCGACGCCCGGCCGCTGGAGACCCGGTAGCGTCGGCGATCGAGGAACAGGACCAGGAGGGAGAGGGCAGCCAGCGAGGCGGAGATGGGATGGCGCAGCATCGACAGCTGGACCACGAGCGCCGGCAGCAGGACGCTGATCGTGAGCCACCACGCGGCGCGCTTGCGGCGAGCCAGACCGATGCCCAGCGCCAGCAGGGCGATGCACACGGTCAGTGCGGTCAGCCGCTGTGACGCATCGGGATCGATGGGAAGAATGGCCGGCAGCGGCCGCAGGGGCGGCACGACCACCTCCAGCGCCTTGAGGGCTGCAACCAGGGCGGCGGCGAGCATCAGGCCTACCGGAATCGTCGAGGCGAGGCTCAGAGCTCGGTGTCGAAGCGTCGAACGCATGGTTCCCAATCGTTGTGAGTGCCCTGTCATTAACGCCCGCGTGTGTCATCGCCACAACGCTGCACCGGGAAAGAAATTCTTGAGTTCTCTTCACCACTCCCGGTGGCATGATGGCAAGCGCAACCGAGACCGCCCGCTGGGATAGGCTACGTACGTGACGCTCAACGCCATGCAAAGGTTTCGTCAACGTATTGAGATCGCGTCCGCACAGGGCACCGAGCCGCCCGGCGGATGGCAGCCTCCTGCGGCACCCGAGGCTGGATGGAGTCCCCCGGGCCCTCCGGCTGGCCCGGCACCGAGTGGCGGGTCACCGGCGGGCGGGACGCCGCCGATGCTGATTGCGATCGGCGTCATCCTCCTGGTGCTGGGCGTCCTTTCCGCGCTCTGGGGCCTGCTGTTCCTGCTCTCGCAGGCCATGATGCGCGGACTCTCGCCCAGCAACCCTGCGTTCAACACGCCGGAGCTGCAGGGCATCGACATGCGCGGCATGCTCGGAGCGATGTCGGCGGTCATGGTGGTGCTGGCGATCATTGCGCTGGGGTTCGCCGCGGCGCATATCGCCGCCGGGATCGGCGTGCTCAGGCGGCGTGGGTGGGGCCGCATCACCGGAATGGTGCTCGCGGTGCTGGGGATCCTGCTCGACGCGGTGTTCGTGCTGAGCTCGCTCGCCTCCCTCGGCCAGCGCTCCGCGCTCGCCGCGCGATCGGCGATGATCGACCCGACCGCGACGGTCGTGGTTGTGCTGGTGGTGGTGGCCGTCTTCCTGGCCGCGCACGTCTTCATCGTCGTCGGGCTGATCAGGAGCGGGCGACACTTCGTCTGACGCCCGCGGTCCGCGGAGCCGCGCACCTATCGGTCCGAGTGGCCAGCCGGCAGCCTCGGTGGGCCGGCGGGCGACCGGTGTACTGTATCGGCTCCTCGAGACTGCCCAATCACTCCTTGACGTTTCGTCATGATTCGACGGAGGAACCGATGGCTCGCATCGTCCGTGCGGCGCTGCTCCAGGCGGAGTGGACCGGCGAAAAGGAGTCGATGATCGAGAAGCACGAGCGCTACGCCCGAGAGGCGGCGGCCCAGGGCGCCAAGGTGATGTGCTTCCAGGAGCTCTTCTACGGGCCGTACTTCTGCCAGGTGCAGGATCCCCAGTACTTCTCCTACACCGAGCACATCCCCGACGGTCCGACCACAAAGCGGATGCAGGAACTCGCCCGCGAGACCGGCATGGTGCTGATCGTCCCGATGTACGAGGAGGATGAGCACGCCCGCGGCATCTACTACAACACCGCCGCCGTGATCGACGCCGACGGCAGCTACCTGGGGAAGTACCGCAAGACGCACATCCCGCAGGTCAAGGGCTTCTGGGAGAAGTTCTACTTTCGACCCGGGAACCTCGGCTATCCGGTCTTCGAGACCGCGGTCGGCAAGGTCGGCGTGTATATCTGCTACGACCGCCACTTCCCCGAGGGCGCCAGGGCGCTGGGGCTCAACGGAGCAGAGCTGGTCTTCATCCCGTCTGCGACCTCGCGTGGCCTGTCGGAATACCTGTGGCGCGTCGAGCAGGTGAGCCACGCGCTGGCGAATGGCTACTTCGTCGGCACTATCAATCGGGTCGGCATCGAGCCGCTCGGCGACGACGACTTCTACGGCCAGTCGTACTTCGTCGACCCGCGCGGCCAGTTCGTGGGCGATGTCGGGGACCCGCACCGCGAAGAGCTCATCGTGCGCGACCTCGACCTCGACAAGATCGACGAGGTGCGCCAGCTCTGGCAGTTCTACCGCGATCGCCGGCCCGATGCCTACGAGGATCTCGTGCGCCCCTGAGGGGCGCGATGACCGCGCCGCCAAGGAGGAGCAGATGCGCTTCGGGATCACGCTGAAGCCGGAATACCGATACCAGCGCGCAGTCGACCTCGCGACGCGGGCGGAGTCCAACGGCTTCGACTACGGATGGATCTTCGATTCGCACATCCTGTGGCGGGATCCGTACCCGCTCCTGACCCTGATCGCCGCCAGCACGCAGCGGATGCGCCTGGGCACCTGCGTCACCAATCCGGGAACGCGGGACGTGACCGTCACGGCCTCCGTGCTGGCGACCCTGAACGAGATCTCCGGTGGCCGCATGGACCTCGGGATGGGGCGCGGCGACTCCGCGGTGCGCGTGGCCGGCAAGAAGCCGCTCACGGTGGCGTACCTGGAGGAGGCGTGCCGCATCGTGCGGGCGCTGACCGCCGGCGAGCGCATCCAGGTGGACGGGACCCCCATCCAGTTGACCTGGGCGGAGAACGGCCCGGTGCCGATCTGGATCGCCGGCTACGGCCCCAAGGCGCTCGCCGCGGCGGGTCGAGTGGCGGACGGCATCATCCTGCAGCTCGCCGATCCGGACATCATCCGCTGGTGTCTCGGTTTCGTGCGACGTGGCGCGGAGGAGGCTGGCCGCAACCCCGATGCCATCGAGGTGATGGCCGCTGCGCCGGCGTACCTCGGCGACGACATGGCCGCCGCGCGCGATCGCGTCCGCTGGTTCCCCGCGCTGGTCAGCAACCACGTGGTCGACCTCCTCAGCCGCCACCCGCGCGAGGAGCTGCCCGAGCCGCTGTGGCGATACGTGGCGAACCGCGAGGGCTACGACTACCTCCACCACGCGGAGGTGGGCAGCGACAACGCTCGATTCGTGACCGACGAGATCACGGATCGGTTGGCTGTCGTGGGGCCCGCATCGGCACACCGGGAGCGGCTTCAGGAGCTGAAGGACGCCGGCGTGACACAGTTCAACATCTACCTGATGAACGGCGACGAGGAGGATCAGCTCGACCTCTACGGGCGCAATGTCATGGGCGCAGCCGGCGCCTGGCCGGAGCCGGCCAGGTACTGAATTCGCGTGGCGATGCCGTCGTCGCTATCCCCTACCTCATCCCGATCAAGTGCAGCGAGGAAGCGCTGATCGCTACCTCCCAAGTCGCGCAGCGGGACCCCGAGATAGTCAGCGGGCGGCTCGGATGAGAAACGCGACGAGCTCGCTCATCGGCTCGACGAACAATTTCGGGTACATTCGGAGTAGCTTCTACACGGCTTTCCATTGGTGGACGGCAGCGTTTGGGTATCGCCCTACCTCTATTGGCCTCCCCAGAACGCGCAGATGAGGTCCGAGATCGCATCGTCTGTGCGCAGATGATGGGGGCAGTCCGAGTTGGCGAGTTGTTCGATAGTGACCAGATCAGGTACGGCGGAAGCCGGCACACGTTCACCGGGCCGATTGATTACACAACGACACCTAGTTTGGGCAGGTTCGCAGCACGAATTGGTTCGATGGGTTGGATCGCGCATGCCAGTACTGAGCCGTAAACGCGCGCTCGCCATGCTGGCGGCCGGCTCGTTTCTGGTCCTCGCGCTGATTGCCGTTACGGGCATCCGGGCAGGGATGGGCTGCTCGATCACTTGGATGGCGAACGACTTCGGCCTTGACAGGTCGTCGTCTGCCGCCCTAACCCCAACCGAAGTGCAGGCCCTCACCACCAAGGTGCACAAGCAGTTCCCATCGGCGACGATAGAAGAGGCCGAGAGGGCAACCCTTATGT
>JALYXZ010000193.1 GCA_030946825.1 Chloroflexota bacterium
ATGGCATGGACAACGACCCGATCTTCGTCGGTGAGGGGGACGTCGAGGCCGCCCGTGAGATCGTCGAGAAGGTCAAGGACGCCGAGCTCTTCCTGTACCCCGGCGATCAGCACTATTTCGCCGACAACTCGCTCCCCTCGTACGACCCCGAGGCGACGGCGCTGCTGACCCAGCGAGTGCTTGAGTTCCTCGCCCGCGTCTAGCATCGCCGACGCCTGGCGTTGCGCGGGTGCTAGCCGGTGACCGGGATGTTGTGATTGATCCGGAACAGGTTCTCCGGGTCGTACCGACGCTTGACCGCGATCAGTCGCTCGAGCTTCTCGGGACCGTAGACGGCGAGGGCCTTTGCGTGAGGGTCCGCGTCGTCATGCCCGAGGAAGTTGACGTACTGGCCAGGCATCGCGTGCGGCCGGACCGCGTCGGAGGTGCCCTTAACCCACCCGATCCTGGCCTCATCGTCGCCGGCATCCGGCCAGAACCCGTAGATGTTGAGCCAGAAGTCCGCGGATCGGTCCGGGAACGCGGTCGCGTCCTCCGGCACACGTCCGAACGCCCCGCCCATGTGGTGAAGGTCCGCCGCGGTCCCGACCCATGACTGCGCGCCACACCACGCCACGAGCGTGTCGATGACGCCACTGTCGAGGCTGCCGAACCACGCGTTCCGCCAGTAAGCCCGGACGCCCTTCGGCATCGCCGCATCGAATGCCGACTGGAAGGTGAGCCAGCGCGTGCGTTCGAGGATGGCGACGTCCGGCGGGCAGATCGCCTGCAGCCGACCGATGATCGCCTCACCTGCGGCCCGGTCGGCTCCCGCCCATGCAAAGCCCAGGATCATGAGCGGTCGGTCGCCCAGCTCCCAATCGGCCGGCGGGAACCATGAAGGTGATCAGGGTGGTGATCTCGTCTGGGACCTCGGCCGCCCACGCTGCGTAATGGCGGAGCACGTCGGCCCATCGGGATCGCTCGTAGATGAGCGAGCCAGCGAAGGCCTCCGGGCCGTGAGGATGGGCGCGGAACGTGAACGAGGTGACAACGCCGAAGTTGCCACCCCCGCCACGGAGGCCCCAGAAGAGGTCCCCGTGGTCCGTGTCGCTGGCACGGACGTGCTCGCCGGTCGCGAGCGCCAGGTCCGCGGCCAAGAGATTGTCGATGGTCAGGCCGTAAGGCCGGGTCAGCCAGCCCACACCACCGCCCAGGGTCAGGCCAGCGATCCCCGTCCCCGACACCACGCCGATGGGAACAGCCAAGGCGTGCGGCGCGGTCGCCCGATCGATGTCCGCCAGCGTCGCGCCGGCACCGACGTGCACGAGCCGGGTGTCCACATCCACCTCGACCGCGTTCAGGCGCCCCATGTCCAGCACGATCCCGTCGTCCACGGTGCCGTTCCCGGCGACGTTGTGGCCGCCGCCGCGGATGGCCAACGGCAGCCCGGTCGCCCGGGCGAGCGCGATGACCGGCGCGATATCGCCGGCATCAGCGGCCTGGACGATGACCCGAGGCCGACGGTCGATCATGCCGTTCCAGACGCGGCGGGCATCGTCGAAGTCCGGATCGGCCGGGGTCAGGACGCGGCCGTGGATCGTGTCCAGCTGTCCCGTCAGCGAGCCCGTGGTCGTTGGCATGTCGTTCCCTTCCGTGGCACTCCTGGCCTCATCGCGGAAAGTATCAACGGCGGTATGGCATGCTGGAAGAGACGGAATCAACGGAATCGGGGCAAACATGACAGCCGCCCGCCGGCCACGCATCGCCCTGCTCGCTGCACCGGAGTCCTCCGCATCGGTGCTGTACGGGCTCTACGACATCCTGCTGTCGGTCGGCCCGATGTGGCCCGACATGACCGCGGCCGAGCCAGGTGATGCGCTGCTCGACGTGTCGATCGTCGCCGCGACCGCCGAGCCGTTCCGCTGCTTCGGCAACATCCTGGTCGAGCCGCATGCCGCCCTCGCCGATGCGGGGCCGCTCGACGCGGCAGTGGTGTGCGACATGTACACACCGATCGACACGCCGCCCCGCGGACGCTTCACGGCGGAGGCTGACTGGCTGCAACGGCTGCACGCTGCCGGCACCCTTCTGACGACCGTCTGCTCCGGGTCCCTGTTGCTGGCGGAGTCCGGACTCCTCGACGGGCGCTCCTGCGCCGGCCATTGGGCCTACACGGACCTGTTCCACACCGCCTATCCCAGGATCCGGTTCCTGCCCGGCGCGATCCTGGACCTCTCGAGCGAAGCCGATGGCCTGGTCACGGCCGGCGGCGTGACGTCGTGGCAGGATCTGGCCCTCCACCTCATCGCCCGCTTCTGCGGGCCGGAGCAGGCCGCGCGTACGGCGAAGGTGTACCTGTTGGGCGGGCACGACGATGGGCAACTGCCGTTCGCGGCGATGTCGCGGCGCGTGCGGGGCGATGACGCGGCGATCCGCGAGAGCCTGGACTGGATCGCCGACAACTTCACGGCTGCCAACCCGGTGTCCGCGATGGCGGCACGTTCCGGCCTCACGCCACGGACGTTCGCACGCCGGTTTCGGGCAGCCACCGGCCGGCGGCCCATCGACTACATCCACGGCCTGCGGATCGAGGAGGCGAGGCGCCGCATCGAGGCCGGGGCCGGCCGACTCGACGATGTCGGCCACCTGGTGGGGTACGAGGACCCGACGTTCTTCCGCCGGCTGTTCCGGCGGACGACGGACATGACCCCGGCCGCGTATCGGCGCAAGTACGCTCCGATCAGCGCCGCCGGGTAGGCGGCCTAACCCTCGGCCCCCGCGGCAACGGCCATCGCGACTGTCCCGTCCGAAAGAACCGGCGAGATCAGGCCGAACACGTTGCCGTCAGGATCGATGAGGTAACCGCCACGACCGATGCCAGGCCAATCGGTCGCAGGCAGGGCCTCGCTACCGCCGAGCTCGATGCCGCGCCGCATCAGCCCGTCGACATCGTCGACGCCGATCACGATGTTGCAGCCGTTGATCGGGGCGCCGATCTCGGGACGCGGGCCGTTCCTCGGAGTCAGCCCACCGTTGATGCCGAGGCCCTTCTCGCGGCTCACATTACCGATGGCGCCTTCGCCGGTGTCGATGACCCAGTACTGCTGATCAGCGCCGCCGTATGACTCGAACTTCCAGCCGAACAACCGCGAGTAGTAGTCGATGAGCGTCTGAGGCTCCGACGCGTGGATCTCGAAGTGAACGACGAGATTGGCCATGGCGCCCTCCTTGGCGGTGCAGAATCGGGAGGCTCCCAGTATGGCGATGTAGGATGCGGGCGCCAGCCTCACGCCAGCCGCGAGAGCGAGCTTCGCGCCAGCCACGGGCGCCAGCTTCCCTGCCGGAGGAGCTTTGCATGCCGTTCCCACCCGGCTTCCTGTGGGGTGCCGCCACCGCCGCCTACCAGATCGAGGGGGCCGTGGGCGAGGATGGCCGGGGCGAGTCGATCTGGGACCGCTTCGCGCACTCCCCCGGCGCAATCGAGCGTGGCGAAACGGGCGACGTGGCGGCCGACCACTACCACCGCTGGCGCGACGATCTCGATCTGATGGCCCGCATCGGCCTCAAGGC
>JALYXZ010000194.1 GCA_030946825.1 Chloroflexota bacterium
GGCCATGCGGCTCGGCGAATCGCTACGGACGTCCGCTCGGCGTCCGCCGATCCGCGTCGTGGCATCAGGCCCCGGCGCGGAACCAGGCCGCGTCGTGGCATCTGGCCCAGGCGTGGCATCTGGCCCGGGCGAGGTGGACCCCAGCGTCACGCTGCTGGACGACGGCGCGGGTCGGCTGGAGCGCGTCTACGCGCCGTCCGGTCCGCGTGCGTGGCTCATCCGGCCCGACGGCCACCTCGCCGCCACGCGTCCGATCGACGACCAGCTGGACGCCGCTGCGGTGCGTCGGTTGCTGTCCACCGCCACCGGCGGTGCGTCTCAGTAGCCGTATCCCGCGCTCTTTGACGCCGACGCGCTGGGTTCCGGCGAACCGCTCGCCGCGCCGCTACCGCCGCCGATCTGCCCGGACGGAGAGGCAATGAACCAGACGCCGCCCACTCCCTGTCCGGTGGCATCTCCGGGCTTGGCATCCGGCGCGTAGTAGTACAGCGGGTGACCGGCATAGGTGACCTGCGTCGAGCCGTCGTCGCGCTTCAGGCTGCCGATGCTCCCGGTCACGCCGTCGCCCGGCTTGACCGTCTGGCCGGCCGGCACGGTGAACGGCGGCCAGGTGGCGGCGCATCCTCCACTGCACGCGCTCGTGCCGTTCGAATCCTTGGCGAAGGTGTAGAGCGTCTTGCCGCTGTCGCCGGCGAGCGCCTGTCCGGCGCTGGTCTGCGCGACGGTCAGCTTGGGGCCGCTGCCACCGGGCGTCGTGCTGGCCGACCCGGCTCCGCCGCTGCGAGCGCAGGCAGCGAGCACGATCAGGACGATCGTCCCGACCGTGAGGCCCATGAATCCCCGGCGTCCCCGACGTCCGATGCCCATCGTCTTCTCCTTACCCGAGGTGCGTTCGGCTCTGCCTCCCTCGATACGCGTCGCGTTACGCGCGCCGCTCGCATGGGCACGAGGTGTGGATAACTCGGCCACAACCGGCGCATCTGGTGGATAAGCGGCCTTGTTCATCGAGCTTGCGCCTGCCATGCTGCAGGCGTCCCGAAGGGGCAGCGAGCCGACTGGAGATGACATCAACGGTCGCCGCGGTTCCTTCGGGGCATTTACTTGTCCGGCCGGCCGCATGGCGAGGGCGAAATCAGCGGCGCTCCCCGAGTCGGCGCAGGACGGCGTTCAGCACCTGGGGCCCGGCCGGCGAGGCAAGGATCGCCGCCCCGCTTGCCGATCCGGGCACGATGAGCAGCTCGTTCCACGCGCCGGGCGCCTCGGCCGCCATCCGCCGTGCGTCCGCGGCAGCTGCCTCTCCCTGCGAGGCGATGAACAGCTTCGGAAACGCGCCGAGCCTCGCGGCGTCTCCCCGTGCCGAGATGGTGATCACCTGGTCGATGGATGCGCTGTCGTCTCGCCCCAGCTCGAGCACCGCATCGGCACCGCGGCCTGCCCCGATCAGCGCCACGCGCTGTGCGCCGCGCGACTTCAGATAGGCGATTGCCGCCCTGACGCTTCCCGCATCGGTAGTCTCCACAGCGAGCACCGACACGCGGTCGGCGGCCATCGCCCGGGCGGCGGGTTTCCAGATCGCGGCGCTCGCCCCCGCGTCGTGCACCAACACCACTCCATAGCTGCCCGAGCCCCAGGCCACCGCTCCGCCGCCATTTGGAAGCCTGACCGCCTGTCCCTCTGCGGCCGCCGCCGTCCCGCTGGCGGTCACATCGGTCTGGCGCGTGCTGCAGGCGCCCAGGAGGATCGCGCAGATCAGCAGGGATCGGCTCAGAAGGCCCATCGGCCGGCCGCGAACTGGGTTGCGAAGAACCCGAACAGGAGCAGGCTCGCGATGCTCAGCCCGGCCAGCACCACCGGGCGTCGCGCGAGCAGGGCGAACCACACGAACAGCGGAAAGAGCGTCAGCGAGTAGCGTGGAACGGACATCACGAAGGCGGTCGAGGTGAAGAGCAGCCAGTTGCCGGTCATCCACACGAACCAGCTCGGCCGGAAGCGGAAGGCTGCGTACACCGTCCCCGCCAGCCCCAGACCGATGAACAGCAGCTCCATCCAGCCGAGCATCAGCGAGTCGCTCGGCG
>JALYXZ010000239.1 GCA_030946825.1 Chloroflexota bacterium
GTGGTGGGCAATGTCGTATTCGGCAAGCGCGTGGCGCACCGCCGCCAGCTCGGCACGACTCTCCTCGTCCTCACGCTCCGCGAACGAGGCGCGATCGACCAGGACCACGACAGTGCCGATTCCCCGGCGGCGCAGGGAGGCGAGAGCCCGGACCCAGTCCCGTTCGGTCGAGCCGGTGATCAGGCACAGGGTCATTCCCCGCCGGAGCTGCGGGAGGGTCCCGACCACCACCTCGGCGAGCGGCTGCGTGCCATCGGCCTGCACGTTGGCCATCAGGTGCAGGATCTTCTGCTCGACCCGGTGACCGCGGTCGGGCGTCAGCACCTGCATGCGCCGAGACGACGCGGTGAGGCCCACCGCGCGATTCTCCCCGAGCGTGTGGACCGCGATCGAGGCGGCGGCGCTGACGGCTGCCTCGACCGAGGCGCGATCTCCCGCACCGGCATGGCTGCCACGCTCGAGATCGAGGGTGATCCACAGGTCGGCCGTCTGCTCGAGGTCGAACTCCTTCACGTGCAGCTCGTTGTGGCGAACGCTCGACAGCCAGTGAATCTTGTTGATCGCGTCGCCGTGGACGTATGGACGGATGGTGCTGACCAGCGGCGACGAGGCGTCGAAGCGCCGACGGCTCTGCATCGTCCCGTCGACCGGGGAAGGCGGGAGGCGCCAGTGCGGCAGCGGGTGGACCTTGGGAAAGACCACCACCCCGGTCGGCTGACCGACCACCATCTCCGAGGTGAACAGCCCGAACGGATCGCCGGTCCGTACGCGCAGCGGCCCGAGTCGGTACGTGCCGCGCCGGGTGAGACCCACCTTCGCCAGCCACTGGCGACTCCCCAGCGGACGCACGCCGATCGCTCGTCCCGGCAGCGGCGCCGGAAGCGTTGACTCGTTCCAGAGCTCGACCCACGGCTTGGCCCAGCGGGTCGCGTTGTCGACCCGATAGACCCCTTCCAGCACGTCGCCGACCTGGGCCCGCGGGTTGAGGATGTGGTAGCCGGCACGCAGGCCGCGCAGGCCGCGCCGAGCGTAGAGCCAGGATCCGAGGACCAGCGCCGCGAGGAGGTAGACGAGGAAGAACAGGAAGCTGATGCCGGTGCTGAAGGCCGCCACCACCAGCACGGTGCCTAGGAAGACGAAGCGGAGTTGGCGGAGAAGTGCAAGCACTGCGCGTTCGCCCCGGTGACCGTCAGGCCGATGGTCTGGCAGCAGCTGGCTCGAGGACCGGCACTCCGGCCAGCACCTCGCGCACGATGGCGTCTGGATCGATCTCCCTCAGCGACGCCTGGCTCTTGACGATCAGCCGGTGCGCCAGGACTGCGACCGCCAGCGACTTGATGTCGTCGGGAATCACGTAGTCGCGACCGTCGAGGGCGGCCAGCGCCTGAGAGGCACGGTATAGGTTGATCGAGCCGCGGGGCGAGGCCCCCAGGTAGACGTCGGGATGCTCCCGCGTGGCGGTCACCAACCGGACGATGTACTCCGCCACTGCCTGGTCGACATAGACCTCCTTGACGGCGGTCTGCATCAGCCGAAGCTCCTCGACGCCGAGGACCTGGGCGATGCTGTCGATCGGGTGCAGGCGCTTCTGCTCGTCCAGGATGACCAGCTCCTCCATCGGCTTGGGGTAGCCCAGGCGCAGGCGAAGCATGAACCGATCGAGCTGCGCCTCCGGCAGGGCAAAGGTGCCCTCGTACTCGATCGGGTTCTGGGTGGCGATCACCAGGAAGGGGCTCGGCATCGCGTAGCTCACCCCGTCGATGGTCGCCTGGCGCTCCTCCATGCATTCGAGCAGCGCGCTCTGCGTCTTTGGCGTCGCGCGATTGATCTCGTCGGCGAGCACCACCTGGGCCATGATCGGCCCGGGCCGGAACTCGAACTCCTGGACCTTCTGATTGAAGATCGAGAGGCCGGTGACGTCCGACGGCAGCAGGTCCGGCGTGAACTGGATGCGGCGGAACGTGCAGCCGATACTGCGGCTGAGCGCCTTGGCGAGCATTGTCTTGCCGACGCCGGGGACGTCCTCGATCAGGATGTGCCCCTCACACAGCAGCGCCACGAGTGCCGTTCGGACCTCGGCGTGCTTGCCGACGATCACGCGCTCGACGTTCGCGACGACGCGCTCCGCCGACTCCTGGACGTTCTTCACGGTCGGAACTTCCTCACGGTCAGTGCACGGGGTTGGGCGGCAGCCGACGCGCCGATTCGTCTATGGACAATACCCCACCACGTTACGGACGGTTCGCGCGCCCCTCAAGACCACGTCAACCGCCGGAGGCGGTCTGCAGTCGCAGCCACTCGGCCATCACCCTGCCGCCGATCGGCGCGGCATTGCCGGACCCCGGCCCGCCTCCCTCGATCAGGACCGCGACGGCGATCGACGGCGTGGCGCCGCCCTGCGCGGGGGCGAAGCCGATGAACCACGAGTGGGGCGGGAGGTTGCCGCCCCGCTGCGCGGTGCCCGTCTTGCCGGCGGTATCGACCCCGGTCACCCCGTACAGGCGAACCGCTGCCGCGCCCGCATACAAGCTCCCGAGCGGCGCCTGCACCGCATCGACCATTGCCTTCCGAACCTCGTCGGCGACCTGTCCGCCGACCAGCTGACTGCCTCCGCCGCCGTTGTAGCGCTGGACGACAGCGTCGCTGCGCTGCGCACCGGCGGCGTGGGTCCGCACATCGGCCACCGCGTACGGGTGCGGCATCACACCGCCGTTGGCGATGGTGGCCGCCACGAGCGCCATCTGCAGCGGAGTCACGTGCACCTGTGCCTGTCCGAACGACGCCGAGGCCAGCTCGACGTCATCGGCGAAGGGCGCGCAGCCCCCGCCGGAGGCTCGCGCGGTGACGTAGGAAGTCCCAACCGGAAGCGCGTTGGGCGAATCGCCGATCTGCATCGGCGCGCAGAACCCGAACCGTCGCGCGTACTCGAGGAAACGCTCGGCGCCCAGCTTGAGGCCGACGTGGGCAAAGAAGATGTTGCTGCTCACCTGCATTGCCGGCGAAAGCGGCCAGAGCGCCGGCTGCACTCCCTGCCCGAGGTCGTGCTCGGTGATCCGAAAGCCCTGCACCGTGAAGCCCTGGGTCTCCTCTTTCGGCTGGTCGGGGAACGTCGTCTGCGGCGTGATGGCCCCGGCGTCGAGAGCGGCGGCGGCGGTGAAGATCTTCATCACCGATCCCGGCGTGTACGAGCCCTGTCGGGCGCGGTCGATCAGCGGCCTGTCCGCCGCGGATTGCAGGCGTGTCATCGCGCCTCCGGCGCTGTTCGGGTCCCCGGAGATCGGTGTCGCGTCGAACGTCGGTGTCGAGGTCATGGCCAGCAGGGCGCCGGTCCTCGGATCGAGCGCCACGATCGCACCAACCGAGGCTCCGAGCTGCTTGGCGGCGAAGTCCTGGAGCCTCTGGTCAAGGGTGAGGCTCAGGTCCCTGGGCTCCGGCGGGCGCGACAGCGCCTTGTCGAGGAGGTCGCGCAGCGGGTTCGGGTCGCTGCGTCCGCTCAGCACGTCGTCGAATGCCTGCTCCAACCCGGTCGCCCCGAAGCGCAGGCTGGCGTAGCCGAGGAGATGGGTGAACGCGGGGTCGGTGTAGGTCCGACGCGCGAGCCCGGCTCTGACGGCCGTGGATGCCAGCAGCTTTCCGGTGGCATCGAAGATCGAGCCGCGAGGAGCGCTTCTGCGCGCCGCGATGACCTCGGGGTTGTCCGGCCGGCTGGCGAGCTGCTGCGCATCGACCACCTGCCAGTACGCAAGGCCACCCGAGACAAGGGCAAAGCTGAGCAGGAGGTAGAGGCCGAGCCGACGCGCGTTGGTGGCGATCACCGCGGCACCTGGTCGCCTTCAGCCGCCGCGCGGTGGCTGATCGAGAGCAACAGACCGATGATCAGGAAGCTGGCCAGGATGCTCGAGCCACCGTACGACAGAAACGGAAACGTGATGCCGGTGAGCGGAATCAGCTTCGCGTTGCCCGCCACGATGATCAGTGTCTGCAGCCCGATGCTGGTGGTCAGCCCGACCGCGAGCAGGCTGCTGAACTCGTCTCGGGCGAGCATCGCGACCCGCAGACCGCGGAACACCAGGAACACCGCGAACGCCAACAGCGCGAACGCCCCGACCAAGCCCAGCTCTTCGGCGATGGCGGTGAAGATGAAGTCAGTCTGGATCGCGAAGAAGCCCGGCACGGTCGGCAGCAGGCCGCGCCCCAGCCCGTCACCGAAGAGGCC
>JALYXZ010000019.1 GCA_030946825.1 Chloroflexota bacterium
GACCTCGTCACGCCTGCGTACCTGCGCAAGCTGGTTGACGTGCTGCGCATCAATCACGAGTACGTGGTCGTCGACCTGCCTGCGACGCTGAATGATCATTCGCTGGCGGTGATGGACGCCGCCGACACGATTCTCGTGCTGTCGGCCCTTGAGATCACCACCATCAAGAACGTGCGCCTCTTCCTGGAGGTCGCCGACCAGCTCGAATACGGCCGCGACAAGGTGCGGCTGATCATCAACCGCTCCGACACCGCGCTCGGGATCCGGATCAACGACGTCGAGGCATCGATCCGCCGCCCGATCGACGGAAGCATCGTCTCCGACGGACGTCTTGCGGTCCTCGCGGTCAATCGCGGGGTGCCGTTCGTGGTCTCGCACCCGGAGTCGCCACTCGCGCGCGACATCGTCAAGCTCGCCCGGTCGATCGCCGGCAAGCCCGCCGCTGTCAAGCACAAGCCAGCCAAGCGAAGCCTCTTCGCACGCCGATGACGGGAAAGGTACGGACATGTCGCTACTGAGAAGGATCGAGCGGGCTCGGCCTGCAGCCGAGGGGGAGTCCCCGGCACCAGGGACACAGGTGCCGGTTCCCCAGCCGGCCGGCAGTCCCTCGCCGCCCGCGCAGGGGACGGCTGCCCCCACCCACAATCGGCCCTTCCTCGGAACCCTGCCGGCACGCGAGTCCTTCCGCGAGGCGAAGTACCGGGTTCAGAACCGGCTCGTCAACGAGCTTGACCCCAAGCTCGACCTGAGCAACCAGGTCGAGGTGCGGCGACAGATCGAGGAGCTCTTCGCCAAGATCGCCGACGACGAGGGACTTGCGCTGACCCGTGCCGAGCGGGTCCGCATGCTGGAGCAGATCAGCGACGAGATCCTGGGCCTCGGCCCGCTCGAGCCGCTGCTCCGTGACGACACCGTCACCGAGGTTATGGTCAACGGCCCGCAGCAGGTCTACATCGAGCGCGAAGGCCGGCTGGAGATGACGAACGTCACGTTCCAGAACGACGAGCACGTGATGCGGATCATCCAGCGCATCATCGCGCCGATCGGTCGTCGGGTCGACGAGTCGAGCCCGATGGTGGACGCCCGCCTGGCCGATGGTTCCCGCGTGAACGCCATCATTCCGCCGCTGTCACTGGTCGGCCCGGTGATCACCATCCGGAAGTTCTCCGCGACGCCGTACACCGTCGAGGACCTGATCCGGTTCGGCACCGCGAGCCCGGAGATGTTCGAGTTCCTGGAGGCGTGCGTGAAGGCTCGCCTCAACATCTTCGTGGCCGGCGGCACCGGATCGGGAAAGACGACGATGCTCAACATCCTGTCCTCGTTCATCCCCGACGACGAGCGGATCGTGACCATCGAGGACGCCGCGGAGCTTCAGCTCCGACAGGAGCACGTCGTGACGCTCGAGGCTCGCCCCTCCAACATCGAGGGCAAGGGCGCGGTGCCTATTCGCGAGCTGGTGCGCAACGCGCTGCGCATGCGGCCCGATCGGATCGTGGTCGGAGAGTGCCGGAGCGCCGAGGCGCTCGACATGCTGCAGGCCATGAACACAGGGCACGACGGCTCGATGTCGACCGGCCATGCCAATACCCCCCGGGACATGCTCGCCCGCTTGGAGACGATGGTCCTGATGGCCGGCATGGACCTGCCGCTGCGCGCGATCCGAGAGCAGGTCTCCTCCGCGGTGGACCTCATCGTCCATCAGAACCGGCTCAAGGACGGCACGCGCCGGATCACGAACATCACCGAGGTCCAGGGCATGGAGGGCGAGGTGATCGTGATGCAGGACATCTTCGTCTACGAACAGACCGGCGTCGCCGATGGCAAGATCCTCGGCCGCCTGCGTCCAACCGGCATCCGGCCCAAGTTCGTCGAGAAGTTCGACGTGGCGGGCATCCACCTGCCACCGAACGTCTTCGGCTCGCCGTTCTAGGTATCGGAGAAGGAGCTGACCATGCTGCCGATCGTGCTCGCGGTCCTCGCCGCCATGTCGGTCATGTTCATTGCGATGGGAATCGCGATGACCGGCGCCGGTGGCGGCGTCGCCTCGCGTCTCGAGCGCTACGCTTCAGCGCGCGGGATCGAGACGACCGTCACCCCTGAGCGCGAGACAGGCTCGGTGGTGATCGCGGGCCTCAACCGGGTGATCGAGGGCCAGGATGTCGCCACGCGGCTCGCCACCGCCATCGCGCGCGCGGACCTCAAGCTCCGCCCGGCCGAGTTCATCGCGGCGGCGATCGCCTCGCCGTTCGTCTTCGTGGCGGTCGGATACCTCGTCGGCTTCGTTTTCCCGGCCTTCCATTACCTGATCACGCTGATCGTGTTCTTCGCGGTGGGGGCCTACTTCCCGCGCTTCTACCTGAAGTTCCGCCAGGGTCGCCGCCTAAAGGCCTTCGCCAACCAGCTGCCGGACACCATCACCCTGCTCGCGAACTCGATGCGCGCCGGATCGTCCTTCCTGCAGGGCATCGAGCTGGTGACGCGTGAGGCTCGGCCGCCCATCGGCGAGGAGTTCAGCCGGGTGGTCCGCGAGATGAGCCTTGGCATGGCGCTTCAGCCCGCCCTCGAGAACCTCGCCCGACGCGTGGACTCCGAAGACCTGGACCTGATGGTCACCGCCATCAGCATCCAGAGCCAGGTCGGCGGCAACCTGGCCACCGTCCTCGACTCGATCGCCTACACCATCCGTGAGCGGATCCGCATCCAGGGCGAGATCCAGACCCTGACGGCCATGCAGCGCTACAGCGGGTACGTGATCACCCTGCTGCCGATCGGCCTGGCCGGGATCCTGTTCCTGATCAGCCCGACCTATATCACGCCGATGCTTCAGCGTCCGCCGGAGCTGCTGGGGCTGCCGATGGGAATCATCTTCTTCGCCATCGGGGCGATCAGCATGGGGATGGGGTATCTCCTCATCCGCCGCATCGTCGATATCAAGGTGTAACTGTCATGTCACCAATGGTCATCGCCGCCCTCGCAGCCGCCTCTGTCCTGCTGATCGTCTACGCCATCGGCGCCGGCGGTCCGAAGGACGCCGTCCAGCAGCGCCTTGAGCAGCTGGTGGTGCAGCCGCGCACGCTCGAGCAGTTCGAGCTCGAGCAGCCCTTCTTCGAGCGCGTGGTGCGACCGATCGTCAAGCGGCTGGCCAGGGTCGGGCGGCGCGGGGGCCGCGGCGGCCTAATCGCCCGAACCGATGCGCGCCTCGAGAAGGCCGGCTACCCGGCGGGCCTGCGCGGCCCGGATTGGATCGGCGTCAAGCTGCTCTCGGCGATCATCGGCGGAGTCCTGTTCGCCGTCGTGTTTGGCCTGATTCTCGGCTTCGACGTTTCGATCATCTTTGGCCTGTTCGGGCTGCTTGCCGGCTTCATGGCGCCGGAGTTCTGGCTGGGCCGCGCAATCCGGGCCCGGAGCACCGCGATGGTCCTCCAACTGCCGGACGCGCTCGACCTGCTCACCATCTCCGTGGAGGCGGGCCTCGGCTTCGACGCCGCGCTGGCCAAGGTGATCGAGAAGATGGAAGGCCCGCTGGTCGACGAGTTTCGGCAGGCGCTCGCCGAGATCCGAATGGGCCGGACGAGGCGCGAAGCGCTGCGTGACATCTCAGCGCGCGCCGACGCGGCGCCGGTGAGCAACTTCATCGGCGCGATCGTGCAGGCCGAGCAGCTCGGAGTGCCGATCGCCAAGGTCCTCCAGATCCAGTCGCAGCAGCTACGCATCGAACGTCGCCAGCGCGCCGAGGAGGCCGCGGCCAAAGCCCCGGTCAAGATGCTGTTCCCAATGGTGGGGTGCATCTTCCCGACGATCTTCATCGTGATCCTTGGCCCCGCCGTGGTGACCGTCATGCGGGGGAGCTTGGGGATCTGATCTCGATCAGCGGATATCGGTTGCCGCGCCGCACCAGATCCGCGCTGGCCGGGTGTCGTCACGCACCGGACCGGGACGAAAGTACCGTCGCGCGCGTGGGTCGGCTGCGTCACCCTGCCGACGTCCGAAAGGGCTATCCCAGGCCGGCTCCATCAAGAACTTGCCGCGAGCACGAGATGCGACACGCTGATCCAGACCAGCTCCGCGACCGCCCCGGGCGCCTTCCTGCGGCCTCTCGGTCGCCGCTGCGACGCATCCGGCCGCGCGGTACGCCGCGGTCCCGCCGGCCGCGCCAGGAGCGCGGCCAGTCGCTCGTGGAATTCGCGCTCATCCTCCCGATCTTCGTGATGCTCCTGCTGGGCCTGATGGAGTTCGCCATCACGTTCAGCACGCTGCTCAACATCAACTTCGCCAGCCGTGACGCGACGCTCATCGCCGCGGAGGCCGGGGACGGCGCGGGAGCCGACTGCGCAATCCTGCAGATGGTCGAGAAGGACCTCGACTCTCCGACCCAGAAGGCGCGGATCCAGCAGGTCCGGATCTACTGGTCCGGCACCAACGGCAACGAGCTGGCGGCCAACGTCTACCTCCGCTCCGGTAGCACCACCTGCACCTACGCCAATGGCACCTCGGTCACCGTGCCGTACACCGCATCCTCAGCCGGCTATCCCGAATCGGCGCGTTGCACGGTGATCAACGGTTGCGGCGGCTCGCACCCCGGGCTCGACACCGTTGGAGTGCTGATCGCCTACCGTCACGCGTGGCTCACTCCACTGCCCGCGATCGTGCAGCTGCCCGCCGGCGGTATCGACATCACGCGCAGCAACGCAATGCGCATGGAGCCCACGCTGTGATCCACCGATGGGCCGCGGGCCGGCAGGCAAGGCGACCAACGCCCGGCGCCGATCGGCGTGGACAGGCGCTGGTCGAGATGGCCCTCATCCTTCCGGTGTTCCTGTTCATCGTGCTCGGCACGCTCGAGCTCGGGTTCGCGTTCGACCACAACCTGACCCTGGCCTACTCGTCGCGCGAAGGCGCCCGCGTCGGATCGGCGATGGTGAACGGCGGCGGACCCCTTGGCTGTGGGGCCGGGCAGTCGCCGAAGGCCGCAAGCGTCGATCCGACGATCATCGCTGCCGTCCAGCGCGTGCTCAAGAGCAGCGGGTCGCCGGTGCTCGGCCACCTCAACGACGTGAACGAGATCCGCATCTACCAGGCCACCAGCAGTGGAGCGGAGGCCGGCCCGGTCAACAGGTGGATCTACGCGCCGGGCAGCGGGCCGGTGGTCGATGGCACCGCTCTCGACTTCGCCCCGACGAGTCCGCAGTCGTGGTCGGCGTGCAGCCGCGTTAACGGCAACACCCCGGACTCGATCGGCGTCAGCCTCAGCTACACCTACCGGCTCCAGACGCCGCTCAGCGCGCTGCTGGGCGTCATCACCTTCGGCATGAACGACCGCACCGTCATGGCGGCGAACCCGACACCCCAGTGAGATTGGATCACCGAATGAAGCTTCGATGGACACGCCCCGCGGCCGCCGCACCGGCGGAATCCGATGCACCGACCGGCCCGCAAGAGGCGCATGCACGCGCGGATGCAAGCGCGGTCGCCCACACCGGGGACCGGTCGCGCGGACAGGTGCTCGTCATCTTTGCCCTGATCCTGACCTTCCTGCTGCTCATGTCGGCGCTGGTCGTGGACCTCGCGTGGCTGTGGGGCAACACGCTCCGCATCCAACGCGCGGCTGACGCCGCCGCACTCGCGGGCGTGGTGCATCTTCCCGGCAACCCGGGCCTCGCCTACTCGACCGCAGTGTCCGAGGCGACCAAGAACGGATACGTGAACGGTGCAAACTCGGTCACCGTCTCGCCGATCAAGGACCCGTACAACGCACGCAAGCTGGACGTGACGGTCAGCGCCCCGGTGAAGACCTTCTTCCTGGGCATCATCGGTATGAACCAGTTCACCATCTCGCGCCAGGCCGACGCCGAATACATCCTGCCCGTGCCGATGGGCAGCCCGCAGAACTACTACGGGGTCGG
>JALYXZ010000081.1 GCA_030946825.1 Chloroflexota bacterium
ATGTCGCGCCGGCAGGCTTCATCTGGAGCGCCATCTGGGCGAAGAACTCGCCCCATCGGCCCTGTTCTGCGAGCGCAATCCACTGGCGCATCCGCTCGGCCATCGGCGAGTCGAGCGGTGTCTCGGAAGCGACGGAGGCGAGCACCAGGCGGCTGACGAGCTGCGGTTGCTCGACGCTGAGCCACAGGGCGATGCGGCCGCCGCCGGACTCGGCCTCGATCGCCACCGGCCCCGGAAACCCGAGCCCGGTCAGCGCCGCAACCGTTGACTCCGCCGCCTGGCGAGGCGACAGCATCCGGATGCTGTCGGCGGGGTCATCGGGCAGTGGCCGTCCGACGACCACCACCGGACGTCGCGCGGCGCGTGACGACCAGCGTCGGACGAGCACCGATTCCGTGCCGGCCAGCGGTCGCAGGCCCGTCTCCACGCCACCGATGACCAGCAGCGGGGTCCCAGCCCCGCCGGACAGCCGAAAGGTCTCGATCCGGCCTCCGGGGATGGCCACGGAGCCCACGACGGCGGGGTCAGGCATCGGGCACATCGTGCCAGACGGACCGCCCTGCTAGCATCGACGAATGATCAGCCGTGAGGACGTCGAGCATGTCGCCGCCCTGGCACGCCTTGGATTGAGCGCCGATGAAATCGACCTGATGCAGGGCCAGCTCTCGCGGATCCTCGAGGCGGTCGCGCAGCTGCGGAACGTCGATACCAGCCAGATCGGGCCGACAGCACAGGTCATCGGCCTGGAGAACGTGATGCGCGAGGACGAGGCGCGCGCCGGCCTGGGTCGCGAGCTGGCGCTCGCCAACGCGCCGCTCCGTGAGGGGCCGCTGCTGCGGGTGCCGGTCATCCTCGAGGAAGGGCGCTGACCGGTGGCTGAGCCGCTGCCGCTCGCCGACCGATCGGTACGGGAGGTCGCCGTCTCGCTCCGCCGCCGCGAGGTCTCGTCCCGCGAGCTGACGCGTGCGTGCCTCGACCGGATCGCTCGGGACGCCGGGCGGCTGAACACTTTCCTGGCCGTCGGCGAAGAGGCGGCGATGGCCGCGGCAGGCGATGCCGATCGAGCGCTGGCGGGGGGCGACGACCGCCCCCTGCTGGGGATCCCGTACGCGCTGAAAGACATCTTCGTGACTCGAGCCCTGGACGAGGCGGGCGCACCCACCGGCGGGCTACCGACCACGGCCGGCTCGCGGATCCTGGAGGGCTACCGATCACCCTACGCGTCGGCCGCCGAGGAGCGGCTCGGCGACGCGGGCGCGGTCCTGTTGGGAAAGACGAACTGCGACGAATTCGCCATGGGCTCGAGCAACGAGAACAGCGCCTTCGGGCCGGTGCACAACCCGTGGAACGAGACAACGGTGCCCGGTGGCTCGAGCGGCGGCTCCAGCGCGGCGGTGGCTGCCGGCCAGGCGTTCTTCGCCCTCGGCACGGACACGGGCGGCAGCATCCGCCAACCCGCGGCGCTGTGCGGTATCGTCGGCCTGAAACCGACATACGGCCGCGTGAGCCGATACGGGATGGTGGCCTTTGCCTCCTCGCTCGATCAGTGCGGTCCGCTCACGCGCTCGGTCGAGGATGCCGCGACCGTGCTCGGAGCCTTGGCGGGCCACGATCCGCGCGACTCGACGAGCGTCGCCGAGCGCGTTCCGGACTACCGCGCCGCGCTGACCGGCGATCTGCACGGCCTGCGCCTGGGTGTCCCGCGTGAGTACTTCGTGGCCGGCATGGAGCCCGGCGTTGAGGCATTGGTGCGTGCGGCGATCGAGCGGCTAGCCAGCCTGGGGGCTCGGATCGTCGACGTCAGCCTGCCGTCGACGGACCGTGGCCTGGCGACCTACTACATCATCGCTCCGGCAGAGGCGAGCGCGAACCTGGCACGCTACGACGGCGTGCGCTACGGGTTCAGCGCGGGCGCCGCGGATCTCCTGGACAACTACCGCGAGACTCGCGGGCGCGGCTTCGGCGCGGAGGTCAAGCGACGCATCATGCTCGGCACCTATGCGCTCAGTGCGGGCTACTACGACGCGTACTACGTCAAGGCCCAGCAGGTTCGGACGCTTATCAAGCGCGAGTTCGACGCGGTGCTCGCCGATTGCGACGCGCTGGTCGCGCCCACCTCGCCGAGCGTCGCGTTCCCGATCGGCGCCAAGGTCGATGATCCGCTGCTGATGTACCTCAACGACGCCTGCACGTTGCCGGTCAACATCGCCGGCCTGCCGGGCATCAGCGTCCCATGCGGCCTCGCGGATGGCCTGCCGGTCGGGCTGCAGGTCATCGGCAAGGCGTTCGACGAGCCGATGGTGCTGCGCGTGGCCGATGCCTACGAGCGGAACGCCGGGTTTGCCGATCTCCGGCCACCGACCGCGGCGTGATCGTCGGCGGTCAGTGCATCTCCGGCTCGGGGCCGCTCCGGCCCGGCCCTGAGAGTGCCCGCCGACCGATGACTCGCGATCGATCGCGGGAGCTGCATGCCCAGGTCGAGGCGTGGCGCGCCGAGCGCTACGCTGCGCTGCGCCGACCGATCGGCTGGCTGACGCTCGTCGGCCTGTCGTGGCTGGTCGAGGGCGAGAACCGCGTGGGAACCGATGCGCGGTCCGCGGTGCGGCTCCCCACCGGGCCGCCGCAGGCCGGCACGATCACCGTCCACGGCCGCGAGCTGCGCGCCACCTCGGCGCCGGGCGGCTTCACGCACGGTGCCGCGCCGGTCGAAGGACTGCGACTCACCGCGGACGTCGATGCGTCCGATGGCGTGCCGACGATGCTCGAGCTCGGAACCCTGCGCCTCGGAGTCATCGGTCGTGGCCCCGGCGGCGTCCGGCTCGGCGTGCGCATCTGGGATACGGACAGCCTCGCGCGCACGTCGTTCCTCGGAATCGACCACTGGCCGGTCGATCCGGGCTGGGTGGTGCGGGCGCGGTTCGCCCCGGCCGAGCCCGACACGCGCATCCGCGTCCCTGACGTGATCGGCGAGGTGAGTGACGAGCCGTCGCCGGGAGACGTCATCTTCCGGCGTGCGGAGCGCCGGCATCGGCTGCGCGGCCTGCGGGGCGGCCCCAACGGCGAACTCTGGCTCGTCTTCGCCGACACGACCAGCGGTGCCGAGAGCTACGCGGGCGGTCGCTTCGTGTACACCGATGCGCCGGATGCCGATGGCTACGTGACCGTCGACTTCAACCGGGCGTACAACCCGCCGTGCGTCTTCAGTCCGTACGCCACCTGCCCGCTGCCGCCGGAAGGGAATCGCCTCGATCTCCGTGTCGAGGCGGGCGAGATGATGTACCGCCCAGCGCCGGGCGCCGTGACGCCGCACAAGTCGGCCGCGGATACATCCCGCGAGCCGAATGCGCCTGACCCGCGGGTAGACTAGTCCGATGCGTATCGATTCCTCTCGCCGGCCAGTCCTCGCCCCGCGTCCGTCATCGGCCTTCCTGGCCGAGCGCGTGCGGAGCATGCCGCCGTCGGGTATTCGCCGCTTCTTCGACATGCTCGCCGAGATGAAGGATGTCATCAGCCTGACCATCGGCGAGCCGGACTTCACCACTCCTGAGCCGTTCTCGCAGGCCGCCATCAACAGCCTGGAGGCGGGGGAGACGCACTACACCGCCAATGGCGGGATGATCGAGCTGCGCGAACGGATCGCCGCCAACCTGGCGGCGCGCTATGGCGTCCGCTACGAGCCGCGCAGCGAACTGCTGGTCACCGTCGGCGCATCGGAGGCGGTCGACATCACGATGCGCGCCATCCTCGACCCGGGCGACGAGGTGATCTACCACGAGCCGTCGTTCGTGAGCTACGCGCCGTGCGTCACGCTGGCGGGCGGCACCCCGATCGCGATCGCCACCACCGAGGCGACCGAGTTTCAGCTCACCGCAGAGATGATCGAGCCCCGGATCACGGCGCGGACCAAGGCGATCTTCCTCGGCTACCCGAACAATCCGACCGGCGCCGTCCTCGACCGCGCGCAGCTGACCGAGATCGGCGAGCTCGCCAGACGCCACGATCTGCTCGTTGTCGCGGACGAGATCTATGACCGGCTGGTGTACGGCGGCCATCGGCATACCGCGATCAGCAGCATCCCAGGGCTGTGGGAGCGCAGCGTGCTGATCGGCGGCTTCAGCAAGAGTTACGCGATGACCGGCTGGCGGATCGGGTACGTCGCGGCACCCGCCGAGCTGATGGCCGGGATCGCCAAGGTGCACCAGTACGCGATCATGTGCGCACCCACGCCGGCGCAGTTCGCGGCCATCGAGGCGCTCGACCGCGGCGAGCCGTTCGTGGGGCAGATGCTCGCCGAGTACGACCGTCGGCGCAGGTACATCGTCGGACGCTTCAACGAGATCGGCCTGCGCTGCTTCGAGCCGCGGGGCGCGTTCTACTGCTTCCCGAACGTGACCTCGACCGGCCTCGACGAGAGCAGCTTCGCCGAGCTCCTGCTCGAGGAGGAGCGGGTCGGTGTCGTGCCGGGCACCGCGTTCGGGCCGTCGGGGGCCGGTCACGTGCGTGTCTGCTACGCAACGGCCTACGAGCAGATCGTGGAGGCCATGAACCGCATCGAGCGCTTCGTGGCGCGTCGCGCGCAGACGGGGCGACAGACGGGCTGACCTCGGGATCTGCGCACTGGCGGCTCGCCCGGCAACTCGCCCCTACAATCATCCGATGGCCGTCGTGACGCGCTACGAGACCGTCATCGGGATCGAGGTCCACGCACAGCTGCGCACCGCCTCGAAGATGTTCTGCCCCTGCCCGACCGGCCCGGGCATCGGTGAGCCGGATGAGCCGAACAGCCGCGTCTGTCCGGTCTGCATGGGGATGCCGGGTACCTTGCCGGTCATCAACCGTCGCGCCGTCGAGCTCGTGATCCTGACCGGTATCGCGCTCGAGTGCCAGATTCAGACCGACGCGGTGCGCTTCGAGCGCAAGAACTACTTCTACCCAGACCTGCCGAAGGGCTACCAGATCAGCCAGTACGCCCTGCCGCTCTGCAGCCGCGGGCGTCTCAGCGTGCCGGTCGCCTCGGAGCGCGCAGAGGTGCTGGTCGGGATCACCCGTGCGCACCTCGAGGAGGACACCGCGCGACTCCAGCACGGGGACCGCGGACATTCGCTGGTCGACTTCAACCGGGCCGGCGTGCCGCTGATGGAGATCGTGACCGAACCGGACCTGCGGTCTCCCGCCCAGGCGCGGGCATACGGGGAGGCGCTGCGCGACATCCTGCGTTACAGCGGGGCGTCCGATGGCGACATGGAGACCGGGTCGATGCGCATCGAGGGCAACGTCAGTCTGAGGCCGATCGGCGCCGACCGCCTGGGTACAAAGGTCGAGGTGAAGAACCTCAACAGCTTTCGCTCCCTGGAACGCGCGATGGAGTACGAGGTGGCACGCCACGCCGAGGCGCTCGAGCGCGGCGAACGGCTGGTCCAGGAGACGCGCGGCTGGGACGAGGCGAAGGGGCGGACCGTCTCGCAGCGCACCAAGGAGGAGGCGAACGACTACCGATACTTCCCCGAGCCCGATCTTCCGCCGCTCCGGCCGGCCGCGGACTGGGTCGCCAGCTTGCGCGCGGCGCTGCCTGAGCTGCCGGCCGCCCGGCGCGCACGATACCGCGACGCACTCGGCCTGTCCGCCTATGACGCGGCGGTGCTGACCTCCGACGTGGAGCTGTCAGCCTACTTCGACGCCGTGGTTGCCGAGGGCGTGGCTCCCAAGACCGCCGCCAACTGGGTCACCGGCGAGTTCAGCCGGCTGCTCAACGCGCGGGCGACCGAGGGGCTCCGCGCCAGCCAGGTTGCGCTGTCGCCGGCCGGCCTAGCGGAGCTGATCGCGGCCGTCGACCACGGAACGGTGAGCGCGAGCAACGCCAAGACCGTGCTGGCCCGAGCCTTCCTCTCCGGCGAGTCGCCGCGAGCGATCATCGAGACGGAGCAGATGCGACGCGTCACCGACCCCGAGCTGATCGCGGAGATCGTCGCGGCCATCATCGACAGCCACCCGGCGCAGGTCGCGCAGTTTCGATCCGGCAAGACGCAGATCTACGGTTTCCTGGTGGGCCAGGTGATGCAGCGAACCGGCGGCCGTGCCGATGCGCGGCTGGTCAACGAGGAGCTGCGCCGCCAGTTGGGGAGCCTGCCATGACGCAACGTGGTCGGCGCTCGCGCGCCCGGGGCGCGTGACGGCTCGTACACTGCGCGCATGGCCCGCTGTCTGGCATGCGGCGAGGAGAACCCGGATCGGGCGCGCTTCTGTCTCGCCTGCGGGACCGCATTAGGCGCACCTCCCGGCCAGCTCCGCGCCGCCCGTAAGACGGTGACCGTCCTGTTCGCCGACGTGACCGGCTCCACCGGGCTCGGCGAGCGTCTCGACCCCGAATCTCTGCGCCACGTGATGACCCGCTACTTCGACGTGGCCCGCAACGTCCTTGAGCGGCATGGCGGCAAGGTCGAGAAATTCATCGGCGATGCGGTGATGGCCGTGTTCGGCATCCCGGTGCTGCACGAGGACGATGCCCTCCGCGCCGTGCGCGCGGCGGCGGGTCTGCGGGATGCGGTCGCGGCGCTCGGCGGCGAGCTGTTCGCGGAGCGGGGCGTGGAGTTCGGGGTCCGCATCGGCGTGAACACCGGCGAGGTGGTGGTCGGCGACCCGAACTCGGGCCAGACCATGGTCACCGGCGACGCGGTGAATGTCGCGGCTCGCCTCGAGCAGGCGGCGCCGTCCGGCGAGATTCTGCTCGGGCCGGCCACGTATCGGCTGGTCCGAGACGCCGTGGTCGTCGACGCGATGCCCCCGCTCTCGTTGAAGGGCAAATCGGGGCCCATCCCTGCACGTCGGCTGGTCCTGGTCGACCCAAAGGCCACCGGCCATGCCCGCCGTCTGGATGCGCCGTTGGTGGGACGGGAACGGGAGCTTGCCGTGCTCACCCAGGCGCTCGACCGTGCCGTTGCGGACGAGGCCGCGTACATGTTCACGATCCTCGGGCCGCCGGGGGTCGGCAAATCGCGCCTGGTGAGCGAGTTCCTCGCCCTGCAGGTCGGGCGTGCAACCGTGCATCGCGGCCGATGTCTGCCGTATGGCGAGGGGATCACCTATTGGCCGATCCGCGAGGTCGTCCATGATGCGGCGGGAATCGGCGAGGAGGCTGCACCGGACGAGGCGCTGGCGAAGATCAGCGCGCTCGCCGCCTCCGCCGAGCGGTCGCGCGGTGGGCCACGTGAGAGCGACTCCCCAGCCGCTGTCCGCAGCGAACCGCCGGCGACCACCGAGCGCGCCGAACGGGTGGCGCAGCTGATCGCCGGAGCGATCGGCCTCGGCGACGTGCTGGGAACGCCGGAGGAGGTTGCCTGGGCATTTCGCAAGCTGGTCGAGGGCCGCGCCGCCGACTCGCCGTTGATCCTGGTCTTCGATGACATCCAGTGGGCCGAGCCCACGTTCCTCGATCTCCTCGAGCACATTGCCGATTGGTCGCGCTCCGAGCCGCTCCTGCTCCTGTGTCTGGCGCGTGCCGACCTGCTCGAGGAGCGTCCGGCGTGGGGTGGCGGCAAGCTGAACGCGACCACCATCCTGCTCGAGCCGCTCAGCGACGCCGAGTCGGGTCAGCTCGTCGATGAGCTGCTGGGCCACGCCCGGGTCGGGGCCGAGCTCATCGACAGAATCGCGAGCGCCGCCGAGGGAAATCCGCTCTTCGTCGAAGAGCTGATCGCGATGCTCGTTGACGATGGGCTGCTGAAGCGCAGTGCCGAGGGGTGGACAGCCACCGGAGACCTCTCGAAGCTGCTCATCCCACCCACGGTCAGCGCGCTGCTTGCCGCTCGGCTCGACCGGCTGAGCGATCCAGAGCGCGACCTGATCGGACGCGCCGCGGTGGTCGGCAAAGTCTTCGAAGAGGCTGCGGTCGCCCAGCTTTCGGCCGCGGAGGTGCAGCCCACCGTGCAGCGCAACCTGCTCGCGCTGGTGCGCAAGGAGCTGATCCGACCGGACCGTTCGAGCCCGGATGACGACGTGTACCGGTTCCGCCATCTGCTGATCCGCGATGCAGCCTACGCCGCGCTATCCAAGGAGCTGCGGGCGGAGCTGCACGAGCGATTCGCCGATTGGCTTGCCGGAGCGGCGGCCGATGGATCGTCCGAGTACGACGAGATCGTCGCCCACCACCTGGAGCAGGCGTACTCGCATCGGACTCAGCTCAACCCCTCCGATCCGGCCATTGCGACCCTCCGCGACCGGGCCGTAGGGCTGCTCGCCGTCCTCGGCCGACGTGCCTATGGCCGCGGAGACTTCCGCTCGGCGAGCAGCGTGTTCGGCCGGGTCGTGGGGCTGCTCAGTGCCGACGACGAACGGCGGACCGAGCTGTTGACCCTGCTCGGCGAGTCCGAGTACTTCGCCGGGAATCTGGATGTGGCCGAACGCTGCCTTGCCGAGGCGGTGGATGTAGGACATCTGCGCGGCGACGCCCCCGGAGCGATGCGGGCCCGGATCCAGCTCGAGAACGTGCGCTCGATGCGCGACCCACGCTACGACTGGGCAGAATTCGAAGCGCTGCTCGATGGCGCGGAGCCCCTCTTCGAGGCGAGCGGTGATACGGGCGGCTTGGCGCGCGTCTGGGACCTGCGCAGCGAGCTGGCCCTGGTCGGCTGCCAATGGGAGGCGACGGCCGACGCGTGTCGCCGCGCGCACACCTACGCGCTCCAGAGCGGCGAGGAGCAGGTTGCCCATCGTGCCATGATCGGGCTCGCGAACGCCGCGTTTCACGGGCCCTCGGCGGTTGCCGACGCGCTCGCCACGGTCCGCGGAGTGATCGAATCCGACCCGGCTCGCCTCAGGTTTCGGCCGATGCTGACGCTGCTGGGCCAGCTGCTGGTCATGGACGGCCGCGTCGAGGAGGGACTCGAACGCATCGCTCAGGGAAGGGCGGCGCTGCTGGAGCTCGGAAACCGCCTCTTCCACGCCGCCACCGCGATGGCCACCGGAGCGGCGTTGCTGCTCGCAGACCGGCCGGAGCCAGCCATCGCTGAAATGGGCGCAGCGGTCGATGAGCTGACCGCGATGGGCGAGAAGGGCATGCTGTCGACGCTAGCCGGTCAGCTGGCCCTGGCGCTCGCGCGATCCGGGCGCCTGGCCGAGGCGGACGCGCTGGTCGAGACTTCGCGCTCGTCCGCCACGGCCGGCGACATCGCATCCCAGATCGTATGGCGCGAGGCAGCGG
>JALYXZ010000118.1 GCA_030946825.1 Chloroflexota bacterium
CCCCCCCCACGCCGCGAAGGATCTTCTTGGTCCCGATGCTCACCTCGAGCCCGGAGACCACCAGCTCATCGGTCATGCGCGTGTCACATCCTCAGCCTGTTGGTGGCGTCGCGACGATCGGCATCGCCGCGTGGTGAATCGACTCGTGGCGCCGGCGGCGGACCGCCGGCGGATAGGGCGGCCCGCCCGCGGTGGCGGCGGCATCGGCCAGGGTGGTGCCGCCGAGCGAAACTGTCAGCGATTCGAAGACCCGCTGAAAGACCTCGTGGACGCTGCATGGCTGCGGTCGGTCGCAGGCCTCCAGGGTCACCGGGCCGGCGCATGGCATCTCGAGCAGTGGCCCCTCCAGCGCGCGGACGACCTGGATCAGGCTGATCTGCGCCGGATCGCGGGCCAGCCGGTAGCCGCCCGCCTGCCCGCGCGTGGCGGTCACCAGGCCGGCACGCCGCAGGTCGCCGATGAGCTGCTCCAGGTAGGCGTGCGGGAGCTTCTCTCGCTTGGCGATCCCGCTCAGCGAGAGCGGCCCCCGTCCATGGCCGCGCGCCAGCGTCACCAGCACGCGGATGCCGTACTCGGTGCGGCTGCTGATCTTCACGGCAGCTCGACCACGACCTGGCCACCCTCGACCCGCGCTGGGTAGGCGCGCACCGGGCGAACCGCCGGCAGCGCCAGCACCCGGCCGCTGAACAGGTCGAAGCGGGCGCCGTGTCGCGGGCACTCGACCGCGTTGCCATCGAGCTCACCGGTCCCCAGCACGCCGCCGTCGTGGGTGCACACGTTGTCGATGGCGCCCCATTCCCCGTCCTCGGTCAGACCGATGCACAGCGAGCGGCCATCGACGGTCACGACCTGCACGCTCCCGGGCTGGACCTGGTCCGGACGGAGGCTCGTGGCGAATCCGCCGGTCAGCGTCATGCCGCATCGGCCTCGTCAGAGTCGCCGGCGTCGTCGAAGGCCGTCGACGACCCGATCCGTCGCGCCAGCGCGTCGAGCACCAGCGCTTTGATCGTCTCGCTGCTGATCTGCCCCACCACCTGCTCGAAGAATCCGCGGACGATCATCCGCTGCGCTTCGTCTGCATCGAGGCCCCGACTCTGCGCGTAGAAGAGCTGGACCGGGTCGATGGCCCCCGCCGTCGCGCCGTGACCGCAGCGCAGGATGTCGTTGGTCTCGATCTCAAGCACCGGGATCGGTTCGGCGCCGGCGCCCGGCGAGAGGAGCAGGTTCCGGCACTCCTGGTAGCTGCTGGTCTGCTTGGCCTCCGGTCGCACCACGATTCGCCCGTAGAAGGCCGCGTGAGCCTGGTCGTAGAGCGCCGCGAGGTAGAGCAGGTCCGAGGTGGTGTGGCTGCCGACCAGCTCCTGGACGCTGTTGATGTCGATGTGCTGGTCACCGCCGGCGGCCAGCAGGCCGAGGACGCGCGAAGTCCCCCCGCGGCCGGTCATCTGGACGTCCAGGCCGACCTTGGTGACACGCGAGCCGACCTCCGCGTTGAGGGTGGTCACCTCCGCGTCGGTGCCGACCACCACCCGCTGCGCTCCGATGTTCCAGACTCCGTCGCCGAGTCGCTGGAGCCGCGCGTATCGGATCCGCGAGCCATCTTGGGCGTGGATCTCCACCGTTCCGCCGAACCAGCCGGGGGCGCCGTCCGCGGATACCAGCTCCTCGAGCACCGTGACGCTGGCGCCCGGCTCAGCCACGACGATGGTATGCGGGACGAAGGCGACATCGGCGCGGTCGGTCACCAGGCGCGCGATCAGCGCCCCGTCGACCTCGACTCCGCGCGGCACGTACAGGAACGTCCCGGCCGTCCAGGCCGCCAGCGAGAGCGCCCAGAAAGCCGCGTGACTTTCGACCGGCTCACCGATGCCTAGGTGGGCCCGGACCAGCTCGGGATGCTCGCGTACGGCGGTGCGCAGGTCGGTGAAGATCACGCCGCGGGCGGCGAGGTCAGCGTCGTGGTCGAGCTCCGTGGCGGGTGCATCCAGGAGCAGCTCCGCGTTCCGCGGCAGATCGGCGAGCGGCGTTCGACGCCACTCCTCCTCCTGCCCGGTCGGAAGCGGCGTGTCCTGGTAGCGCTGCCACCAGGCGCTCCGAAGGTCACGCAGCCAACCCGGCTCGTAGTGGCGCTCGCTGAAGCGCCGCAGGGTTGCCCAGTCGGTCGGGCCGGAATGCGTCGCCGATCTGGCGCCCTCGGTCGCGGCGTCACCCACCAGCACCGACCTGCCGACGCCCGGCCGCGCCGCAGAGAGGCTCATCGGGCTAGCCGACCGCGCCTTCCATCTGGAGCTGGATGAGCCGGTTCATCTCGACCGCGTACTCCATCGGCAGCTCCTTGACGATCGGCTCGATGAAGCCGTTGACGATCATCGCGCTCGCTTCCGCCTCGGTCAGGCCGCGGCTCATCAGGTAGAAGAGCTGCTCGGCGCCGACCTTGGAGACTGTCGCTTCGTGACCGATGGTCACGTCCTCCTCGTCGATCTCCATGTATGGGTACGTGTCGCTGCGCGCCTCGTCGGACAGGATCAGCGCGTCGCAGCGGACGGTCGACTTGGAGTGCTTGCAGCCGGGATAGACCTTGATCAAGCCGCGGTACGAGGTGCGGCCGGTCCCCTTGCTGATCGACTTGCTGGTGATCAGGCTGGTGGTGTTCGGCGCGGCGTGGATCACCTTGCCGCCGGCGTCCTGGTGCTGGCCCTCGCCCGCAAAGGCGATGCTGAGCACCTCCCCGTGCGCCCGCTCGCCGAGGAGGTAGATGGAGGGGTACTTCATCGTCAGCTTCGAGCCGAGGTTGCCGTCGACCCATTCCATGACCGCGTCCTCGTAGGCCACCGCGCGCTTGGTGACGAGGTTGTAGACGTTGT
>JALYXZ010000120.1 GCA_030946825.1 Chloroflexota bacterium
TCGCCGAGGCGGTGGGTCTCGAGCCGCCGGAGCTCGTCGAGCGCCTCCGGGCGGCGTGGGAGCGCGGCGCGTGACCGCCTCCCTGCTTCTCGTACACGGAGACGACAGCCTTGGGATCGATACGGCGATCGCGAGCTTCGTGACGCAGGTCGGCGCCGTCGATCGCGTCGAGCTCGCCTCGGAACGGAGCCCGGATGACGGGCTGCTCGACCGCGCCCGCGTCGAGGCCGGGACGGTGGGGCTGTTCGGTGCCCACGCGGTCGTGCTGCGCCAGCCGCTGCGCGCCGCGGGCCGCTCGAGCGGCTCGATGGACCGCCTGGTCGCACTCGTGGCCGAGCTGCCCGACGGCGGCGCGCTGGCGCTCGCCGAGGAGCGGCCTTCGCGCGAGGTGGGACGGCCGCCGGCCCTCCTCAAGCGAGTGTCCGAGGCGGTTCGACAGCGCGGCGGGCAGGTGCTCGAGCGCCTGGCTCCGCGGCGCAACGAGCTGCGCGCCTGGATCGGCACGCGTGCCCGCGAGCAGGGCGTCGCGATCGACCCGGCCGCGGCGGCACTCTTGGCCGACCGCATCGGGGGAAGCGTCTGGGAAACCGACATCGAGCGCGGTCAGCAGACGCGGGTGGCCGATGGCGAGCTGCGCAAGCTGGCGCTGTACGCCGGGGCGAGGCCGATCGCTGTCGCCGACGTCGATGTCCTGGTCGCGGACACGCGCCCGGCAAGCGTCTTCGCGGTGACCAATGCCCTCGATCGCCGGGACCCCGCCGCGGCCGCAGATGCGCTGGAGCGGGCGATCGCGGAAGGGCAGGCGGTGCCACGCATCGTGGCGTCGCTGGCAAGCCGCATCGCCGACCTGATCGTCACCCGCGAGCTCGCCGACGCCGGCAGCCGTCCCGATGAGGTTACGCGCCGGGTGGCTCGCGGCAACGCCCGCGTCGCCGAGCGACTGGTGGCAGCCAGCCGCCGCTACCGGATGGCGGAGCTGGAGGAGATGCTCCGCGGCCTGTTCGAAACCGACCGAGCGATCAAGTCGAACGAGGTTGATCCCGACGCCGCGATCGCGGCCTGGCTCGGGGAGTTCCTGCTGGCTGCGACGCCCGTCCGCTAGGAGCTCAGCCGACCAACCTCAGGCCGGTCAGGCGGCTCCGGCGCGCAGGACGCGATCGCTCTCGATCGCAAACGTGCAGCGCGCTTCACCGAGGCCCAGGATCCCGATCAGCTGCTGATCGACGTACAGCTGCCGGCAGGGCACGCACAGCGCACCGGGGATTGCGAAGAACAGCCGCTCGTCCTCGCGGTCCCGAAAGGCGGTGTCGAACACGCTGCTCAGCAGCGCGCCGCTGCAGAAGCGGCACGATTCCGCGGCTGTATCGGTGCTGGGAGGTCGTCTGCGGGTGCGCTCGGTCATGGCGGGCAGCATGGGATCCGCCCGCTCCGCTCTCAATAGGACCGGAGTACCCAGTCCCGCACCGCGGGTAGTACCGACGGCGGGCCGTTTCTCAGACGACGCGGACCACCTGGACGGCGTTGCTCCACAGGCGTTCGAGGCCGTAGAAATCGCGCTCCTCGGCGCCGAAGACGTGCACGATCACGCTCCCGTAGTCGACCAGGATCCAGCGCGCGTTGGCCTTGCCCTCCACCCCGATCGGTCGCTGTCCCTCATCGCGGAGCTCGCCGATGATGGCGCCGGCGAGCGCCTGCACCTGCCGATCGGTGCGCCCGGAGCAGATGACGAAGTAATCCGCCATCGTCGTCAGCTCGGCCGTGCGCAGCATCACGATGTCGCTCGCCTTCTTGTCCGAGGCGACCTCAACGATCCGATGTGCCAGCGCGGCCGGTTCGATCTCGGTCCGCCCGGGTGCCGGTTCCTGCAGCTCGTTGCCCTTCAGTCCGGTTCCGTCGGGGGCTGGTTGCCCCGGTAGAGCTGCCGATCCTCGATCAGCTCCTCGACGGCCCGAGGCACAAGGTAGCGGATGGCGCGACCGGCCGCCACCCGGGCTCGTAGGTCGCTCGAGCTCACGTCGAGCGACGGTCCGGACAGGAGCTGGATTCGGGCCGCGGCAGCGCCGAAGCGGTCCCGCAACAGCTCCGGCGGCGGCGGCGGCGACCCCGGCCGCGGGCCGATGATCCACTCGACCAGCGACAGGAGCTCCTCCGGCTGCCGCCAGGTGTCGATCTGCAGCAGCGAGTCGGCGGCCATCACCAGGAACAGCTGCACCCCGTCGCCGTGCTGCGCCTGCAGCTCGCGCACGCTGTCGATGGTGAATGACGGCCCCGGACGCTCCATCTCGATGGCGGTCAGCTCGAGTCGCGGGTCGCCGGCAATCGCCAAGCGGGTCATCACCAGTCGGTCGGCCGCCCCGCTCAGGATCCGATCGCGCTTGTGTGGCGGCTGCGCGGCGGGCATGAACAGCACGCGGTCGAGACCAGCTGCGTCCGCCGCCATTGTTGCGAGCCACAGATGCCCCACGTGCGGGGGGTCGAACGTTCCGCCCAACACGCCGATGCGACGCAGTGGCGCCGGCGCTTGCGGCTCCGCGCCAGGCGCCGGCTGCGCACGATCGACCG
The DNA here is from genome assembly GCA_030946825.1 of Chloroflexota bacterium. Classification (GTDB taxonomy): domain Bacteria; phylum Chloroflexota; class Limnocylindria; order QHBO01; family QHBO01; genus QHBO01. The sequence continues at coordinate 2,563 of JALYXZ010000120.1, forward strand.
GGTCGCCGGCAGCCAGCTCGGCGTCGCTGATCTCGGGTGCCACGCTGATCGTCACTCGGGCTCCTCCCAGACGAGCTCCACCGGCCCGATCCGCACGGTGGTTCCTGCCTCGGCGCCCTGGCGGCGCAGCTCGGCGTCGACACCGAGACGCTCGAGCAGACGCTGAAAGCGGTCTCGCGACTCCTCGTTCTGAAAGTCGGTGCGTCGTGCGGCCATCTCGATCCGCGCCCCGCGGATCCGCAGGCCGTTGGGCTCCGCCTCCAGCGCCCAGCCCTCCGCCAGCGGTTCGAACCGATGCAGGACCCGCTCCCCCGCTGCCGCGCGCGGCTCCGCCTCCGCCTCCGCCAGGGCGGCCGCCAGCTCCTCCCGCAGCTGCTGCAGCCCGGTCCCGTCATGCGCCGAGATCCCAACCGGCTCACGGCCAGAGTGGCGCAGTGCGTGGCGGATGCCGGGCCACGCTGCCCGGACGGCGGGGAGGTCGAGCTTGGTCACCACCAGCCGAGTCGGCCGCTCGAGGAGCAGCGGGTCGTGGAGACGCAGCTCCTCCGCGACCGCCTCCCACTCCTGGACCGGCTCGGTGGCGGCGCCATCCACCACGCCGACCAGCACACGGGTCCGCTCGACGTGCCGCAGGAAGGCATGTCCCAGGCCGTGACCCTCGTGCGCTCCCTCGATCAGGCCCGGAACGTCGGCGATCACCGCGAATCGCTCCGGCGGCAGCTCGACCACGCCAAGGTTCGGCGTGGTGGTCGTGAACGGGTAGCTGGCCACCCGCGGCGTCGCGGCGGTCAGCGCGGCAAGCAGGGTCGACTTTCCGGCGTTCGGGGCACCGACCAGGCCGATGTCCGCGAGCAGCTTGAGCTCGAGCTCGATCCAGCGCTCGATCCCCGGCTCACCCTTCTGGTAGTGGCGCGGCGCCCGGTGGGTGGAGCTGGCGAAATGAACGTTCCCCCGGCCGCCGCGGCCGCCCGGCGCGACCACCAGCCGCGTACCGGGTTCGATCAGCTCGCCGATGTACTCGGCGTCGGGCCATGATCGGACGATGGTGCCCGGAGGCACCCGCAACTCGACATCTGCCGCGTTGCGACCATGCGCGCGCTGACCCCTGCCCGCACCGCCCGGCTTGGCGCGGAACTGCCGCGCGCGTCGGAAGTCGGCGAGCGTGGTCATCCCCGACTCGGCGACCAGGACCACGCTTCCACCTCGTCCCCCGTCGCCACCGTCAGGACCGCCGCGCGGGACATGCGCCTCGCGCCGGAACGATGCCGATCCGTCGCCACCGTCGCCACCGGAGACGTGGATGCGGGTCTGGTCGAGGAACATTGAGCGGCCGGTCGAGCGGCCCGCGGCTACAGGTAGCGGAGCGGGTTGACCGGGATGCCGTCGACCACCACCTCGAAGTGGGTGTGGGGACCGGTGCACAGGCCGGTGCAGCCGACGGCAGCGATCCCTGCGCCGCGTGGAACCTGCTGCCCGACCGAGACCCAGATCGCGCCGAGGTGGTTGTAGACGGTATGGATCCCGTTGCCGTGATCGATCTCGACCACCAGACCGCCGCCGTTGTTTCGCCAGCCGGCCCAGACGACCGTGCCGCTATCGGACGCCACGACCCGGCTCCCGGTGGGCGCCGCGATGTCCAGCGCCAGGTGCCAGGCGCTGAAATATTGAGTGATGACTCCGCCGGGAACGGGCCAGATCAGCGCGCCGGTGCCCCGGAGGGCACCGGGAGGCGGAACCGCGATTTCTGCGGAGCCGCCATTGAGCGGACCGGCCATGCCAACCGCAGGACGCGGCAGGGGCACGGGCGTGGCGCGCGGCGTGGGAACCGGTGTCGGCACCACCCGGCGCGAGAGCATGAGATCCGGAGCCTCGGGATTGGGCTGGAGGTTGAAGTGTGCACTGCGGAGCGCCTGGTCGGAGGCCGCTCCCCGGGCCATGGAAACGAGGCCGAACGCGTTCTCGCCGTTCGAGGCTCCGCTGGGTCGAATCGAGGCGATGCCTAGGGCTGCACTGAAACCGACCAGCGCCACGACCGCGACGTGCGCCACCACTCGGTTCAGGAGCCCCGCTTCGGTGAAACGGCGCAGCGGCCGCCGCGGATCAGGCAATACGAAGGCTCCCGGGTAGTGTTTCGTGCTGAATTCCGGACCGACCCGATGCGATCGAGGGCCGGCCGGTGGGGGGTCTGCCCGCCGATGGTAGCAGCGGCGCTGGAAGCCGGTCAACCTCTGGATTCCGTGTTCCCGGGCCTCGCACGACCGCAAGTCGGTGGCCCGTGACCCGCATCCCTGCGCCAACGCGGCACTCGGCGCTGCTTCCCTACGGCCCGCTGGTTGCCAGCTGGAGAGGGGGCGATCCCAGTTGCGACAGCGCGCGACTGCCATCGGTCAGGGTGATCCAGGCAACCTGCCGAGCCTGGGCCTTCGGCGGCTCAAGCAGCACGTCGAGCAGCGTGGATTCCCCCGGCGCCAGCGACGGGACGCTGACGTCGGCGGGACCCAGGCTGGGGGGCATCCCGAGATAGGGCTGCGCTGATGCGGACCAGCCGACCGCCAGCTGGAGCGTCGGCCAGCGCTGCGTGCCGGTGTTCGTCAGGCGGACCGTCACTCGGCGGTCACCGCGCGCTCCGGGGATGATCGGTGCCCAGAATGGCGGCCCGCTGCCCGGCACGACCGGGGGCTGGATGCCCGCCTCCCCGCCGGGGAGCAGCGCATCGATTCGGGCGGCGAGCGGGCGATCGGCAAAGTAGCGGACCAGGCCGTCGTAGATGCCGGCCGCGGCCGCCTCGCGGCCCTCGCGGCTGGCGAGCAGCTCGCTCTCGGCGGGGAGCGACATCGATCCGACCTCGGTCAGGATGGACGGCATCAGTGCGCCGCGGCGTGGCTCTCCCGGCCTCCCGGTCCTGGAGGTCGGGGCGACGATGTACAGGTTCTTGGCCTCGATCCCGCGATCCTGGCGCCGGTAGCCACGCGCCGCCCGCCCCATGCTGGCCACCACCGAGGCCTGCACGAGCTGCGCAAGCCGGGCGGCAGGCCCCGTCCCCCAAGGCGTCTCATCGGTGTAGAACGACTCGGTGGCGGCGATCTTGTAGACCACACCGTTCTGGGTCATCGAGTTGATGTGGATGCTGACCAGCACATCGGCGCGCGCCAGGTTGGCGAGGTCGAGCCGCGCGGAAAGCTCGTCCCGCGCGTTGGTGTTGGCCGGCACGCCGGGCCCGAACCCGACCTGGCCGTCACCGTTCACGTCCCGCCACGGGGCGTCGTGGCAGCCGAGGGGCGGGTAGTCGGCGCCCGCCAGCGCCACATCCGCGGTTCGGGTCATCACCACCGTGACGCCCTGGGCCTGCAGCCGGTCGCGCAGGTCGAGCCCGATGGCCAGCGTGTCGGCCTTCTCCGACTTGGCGAGCGTGTTGTCGTAAGCGTTCGGGACGCCCCAGTCGAGGCAGCCGCCGTGACCGGGATCGATGGCGACCACGATCGCCCCCGGGTTTGGTCGATACAGCGCGCTGCTCGAGCCGGGAGCCGGGGTCACCTCGCCGAGGCGCGGGAAGATCGTGCCGCTCGGCGCCGGCGCACGCGTGGGCAGCGACAGCGAGGAGAGCGGTGCCGACGGTCCCGGTGCGGACGGCCCCGGCATCGCCCCGCACGCGGCCAGCAGCATCGCCAGCAGCGCGACCGGCAACGCGACCGGCAACGCGACCGGCACGCGGGCCGACGCGGGCCAACGGCGTACCGGAACGGACCGCTCGGGACGCGGGATCAAGGCGGGGCTACGAGCGCTCGGAAGCCTCGACGCTCTTGCTCAGCGAGACAAGGAACTCGGCGTTGTTCTTCGTCTTGCCGAGCCGCTGCATGAGCAGCTCGATGCCCTCGTTCGGGCCGACCGCGCTCAGCATGCGGCGCATCGTCCATGTCATTCGCAGCGTGTTCTCGTCGAGGAGCAGCTCTTCGCGGCGCGTCCCGGAGCGCAGCACGTCGATGGCCGGGAAGATCCGCTTCTCCGAGAGCTTGCGGTCTAGCGCCAGCTCCATGTTGCCGGTCCCCTTGAACTCCTCGTAGATCACGTCGTCCATCCGCGAGCCGGTGTCCACCAGGCAGGTGGCGATGATCGTCAGGCTGCCGCCGTGCTCGATGTTGCGCGCCGCGCCAAAGAACCGCTTCGGCGGGTACAGCGCCACCGGATCCACGCCGCCGGAGAGGGTCTTGCCCGAGGCCGGCAGGGCGAGGTTGTACGCCCGCGCGAGGCGGGTGATCGAGTCGAGCAGGATGACCACGTCGCGTCCCGTCTCGACCTGGCGCTTGGCGATCTCCAGGCACATCTCCGCGACCCGCGTGTGGTTCTCGGTCGGCTCATCGAAGGTCGAGGCGTAGATGTCGCCCTTGACGCTGCGGCTCATGTCGGTGACCTCTTCGGGCCGCTCACCGATGAGGGCCACCATCAGCAGCGCCTCGGGATGGTTGTCGGTGATCCCGGCCGCGATCTGCTTCAGCACGGTGGTCTTGCCGGCCTTGGCCGGCGAGAGGATCAGGCCACGCTGGCCCATTCCGACCGGTGCAATCAGATTCACGAGCCGCTGGGTGAGATTCTTCTGGTCGGTCTCCAGGTCGAACATCTTGTCGGGGAAGACCGGCACCAGCGTGTCGAAGTACGGGCGGCGCTTGGCGGTCTCCGGATCGACGTCGTTGACCGTGTCGACGCGCAGCAGGCCCCAGTACTTCTCCTGGTCCTTGGGTGGGCGCGTCTGGCCGGTGACGTTGTC
>JALYXZ010000137.1 GCA_030946825.1 Chloroflexota bacterium
GACAACGCCGCCTTCCGCGCCTACGTCCTGGGCGAGATTGCGGCCCGCGGCCCGCTCCGCAGCCGGGAGCTGGACGACCGAGCCGAGGTTCCGTGGCAGACCGGCGGCTGGAACGACGGCAAGAACGTCGGCCGCATGCTCGAGCTGCTGTGGCGGGCCGGTGAGATCGCCATTGCGCGCCGCGAGGGCGCCCAGCGCGTGTGGGACCTGTTCGAGCGTGTCCTGCCAGCCGGGGAGCCGCCGGCGGACGAGATTGTGGCCATCGAGCTCATGGAGCGGCAGCTCCGCGCGGCCGGACTCGTCCAGTCCGGCTGGGGGACGGCGCTCGACTATCGGCTCCCGGGGCGAGAGGTGGGTGAGGATTCCCTGCGCGGCGATGGCATCGCCGTGCCGGTGGCAGTCGAGGGCCTGCCCGGGGAGTGGCTGGCGCAGCGCGACCTGCTCGAGGCTCTCGACCAAGGCGCCTGGGAGCCACGCACCACGCTGCTCGGTCCGTTCGACCCGCTCATCGCCGACCGGGAGCGCACTGCCGCGCTGTTTGGCTTCAGCTATCGGTTCGAGCTCTACATCCCGGCGGCGCGACGCGAGTTCGGCCCCTACACCCTGGTCCTGCTCGACGGTGAGGCGCTCATCGGCCGGGTCGTCGCGGAGGTCGACCGCCGGCGCGGCGAGCTGCGCGTCCGCGGCGTCCACCTCGTGCCCGGGGTAGCGCCGGCTGCTGGGCGCCGCGCGGAGCGCGCCATTGGGGAGCTGGCGGAGTGGCTGGGCGTGCGACCCATCGGTCTGCGCTAGACTCGATCGGCCGCCCATCGTCCATCCGTCGCACCCGGAGGAGCCGCCTCGCCCGTGCCCGCGCCGAACATGGACGTCATCGTCAGCCTCGCCAAGCGACGCGGCTTCGTCTTCCCGTCCAGCGAGATCTACGGCGGCATGGCCGGCTTCTGGGACTACGGGCCGCTGGGCGTGGAGCTCAAGAACAACATCAAGGCCGCCTGGTGGCGAGAGATGGTCCAGCTCCGCGACGACGTGGTCGGCCTCGACGCCGCGATCGTCATGAATCCGCGGGTCTGGGAGGCATCGGGTCACGTCGCCGGCTTCAGCGACCCGATGGTCGACTGCCGCAACTGCAAGCTCCGCTTCCGCGCCGACGACCTCAAGGGACCGCCGTCGGAGATCGCCTGCCCGAGCTGTGGCTCACGCGGCACGCTCACCGAGGCGCGGCAGTTCAACCTGATGTTCGCCACTCACGTCGGGCCGGTGGCCGAATCGGCATCGGTCGCGTACCTGCGCCCGGAGACCGCGCAGGGCATCTTCGTCAACTTCGAGAACGTGGCGACCAGCATGCGCCGCAGCCTGCCGTTCGGCATCGCCCAGGTCGGGAAGAGCTTCCGCAACGAGATCACGCCGGGCAACTTCATCTTCCGCGACCGGGAGCTCGAGCAGATGGAGATGGAGTTCTTCGTTCATCCCAGCCAGGAGGACCGATGGTTCGCCTACTGGGTCGAGGAGCGCCACCGCTGGTGGACCGATGTGCTGGGCATCGACGCCGAACGTCTTCGCCTGCGCCCGCACCGCCCCGACGAGCTGTCGCACTACTCCAAGCAGACGACCGACATCGAGTACCGCTTCCCGATCGGCTGGTCCGAGCTGGAGGGGATCGCCGACCGCACCGACTACGACCTCAAGGCGCACGCCGGCGGCAGCGGCAAGAAGCTCTCGATCTTCGACGAGGGATCCGGGGAGCACATCGTGCCGTACGCCATCGAGCCGGCGGCCGGCGTCGACCGCGCGCTGCTGACCGTGCTGATCGATGCCTACGAGGAGCAGCAGCTGGCCGGCGAGAAGCGCACCGTGCTGCACCTGCGGCCCTCGCTGGCGCCGATCAAGGCCGCCGTCATGCCGCTCCTCCGCAACCGCCCCGAGCTGGTGGACCGCGCCCGTCGCCTTGCCGCCGACCTGAAGCCCCGTCTCTCGGCCGCGTATGACGACACCGCCTCCATCGGTAAGCTCTACCGCCGGCAGGACGAGATCGGGACGCCGTACTGCATCACCGTCGACGTCGAGTCCCTGACCGATGGAGCGGCCACCATCCGGGAGCGCGACAGCATGACCCAGGAGCGAGTCGCCCTGGACGCCATCCCCGAGCGCCTCGATGCGCTGCTCGCCGGCCGTGCCGCCTGGGAGGGGGTGCCGCGCGCCGCGCCGCCGGCAGTACGGGATGCGGATGCAGCCTCCTGACCCGAGCGACATCGTCCGAGGCGGATACGATCGAATGGGGCGCCGCTATCTCGAGTGGAGCCGCGGGTCGGAGCTCCGCGTCCGCCAGCTCGAGCGACTCCTCGCCCTCCTGCCGATGCGCGCCGCGGTCCTCGAACTGGGCTGCGGTGCGGGCGAACCGATCACCCGCCGGCTCAGCGAGGCGCACGAGGTCACAGCGGTCGACATTTCGGCGGCCCAGCTCCGCCTTGCCGCCGGGCACGCGCCCCGCGCCCGGCTCGTTCAGGCCGATGTCCTGGATCTTGACTTCCCGCGCGCATCATTCGAGGCGGTCGTCTCGTTCTACGCTCTCACCCATGTGCCACGCGCGCACCACGCTCAGCTGCTCGCGCGCATCGCGTGGTGGCTTCGCCCCGGGGGGATCCTGTTTGGCACGCTCGGAGCCAGCGACGCGCCCGGCGCAGTGGATGAGGACTGGCTCGGCGTACCGATGTACTTCAGCCACTTCGACGCGGCGACCAATCGCGCGCTCGTCGAGGAGAGCGGGCTGGAGCTGGCCGAGGCAGAGGTTATCGAGGAAGGGGAGAGCGATCCGGGGGCCGCGTTCCTGTGGGTGCTGGCGCGCGCGCCGCGGGAGGGGGATGGGAGCTGCTGATGACCTCGCCGTCCGCCTTCGCCCAGCTCGCCGCCGCGTACCAGCGAGGCGACCACCACGACGTCCTGCGCCGATCGGCAGAGATTCTCGCCGAGCGCCCGGGTGACGACGCCGCGCATGAACTGCGCGCCCGTTCGCTGCTGGCGCTGAATCGCGTGGACGAGGCCGAGCGCGAAGCCGCCGCCGCGGTCCGCCTCGATCCCGAGGAGATCCGCTACCGGGAGCTGCTGGCCGAGATCCTCGCGCGGCGGGGGGCCCACCGCGACGCTGCCGACGAGTTCGGCCGCCTCGCCCGAAACGATCCGCGCCAGGCCGATTGGGAC
>JALYXZ010000143.1 GCA_030946825.1 Chloroflexota bacterium
GGGGGTTGCGCGCCTCACCGACATGCCCCAGCGACACGCCCAAGGTTGTCGGATTGCTGCAGTGTTGGGGGCCGAGTATACGGTTGGCGAGTCGTGCGCTGTCAATCGGCATGCGGCGAGTTCGGCATCGGACATCTGCAACTTCCCGCCGTTCTGGTGCGTCATCTGGGCACCGATGGCCAGGCCCAAGCACGCCAAGCGCACCCGACCCAGACCGATGCCCACGCGGCGGCACCGGGCCATCGCCGCGCGACAGGCGGAACGCCGCACGCGGCTCGACCTCGAACGTTGGCGACGGGACTCCAAGCCGTCGGCGTAGAGCCGCAGCAACCGGCCGCCCGTCGCCGTCAGGGGCCGCCAACTCCCACCCGCAACCCTCGCACCCCGGTCCATCGGCCGGCCTCGCCCGCGACCCGCTGCTAGACTCCGGCTTCCCGCAACGGCCACGGAATCCGCAGCACGCAGGTCGCCGCCGATGGACTTCGCCCTCTCTCCCCAGCACGAGGAGATTCGTCGCACCGTCCGCGACTTCGCGGAACGCAGGATCGCGCCGGTCGCCGACGAGCTCGAGCGCCAGGGCCGCTTCCCGACTGAGATCATCCGCGAGGCTGCCGGGCTTGGCCTCCTGGGCGTTCCCTACCCCGAGGAGGTGGGCGGCACGGGCCTGGACTCCCTGGCCTACGCAATCACCGTCGAGGAGCTGGCGCGCGTCTCGGGCAGCGTGGCGATCATCGTCTCCGCGCACACCAGCCTCGGCTGCAACCCGCTCTTCCTGGCGGGCACCGATGCACAGAAGGAACGCTACCTGCGGCCGATGGCCAGCGGGCAGACGCTGGGTGCCTATGGGCTGACCGAGCCGGGCGCGGGAAGCGATTCGCGTGGGACGCGCACGCGGGCGGTTCGCGAGGGCGACTGCTGGGTGCTGAACGGCTCGAAGCGGTTCATCACCAACGCGGGGGTTGCCGGCACGTACATCGTCACCGCGTTGACGGACAAGGGCGCCGCGGAGGGAAGGATCAGCGCCTTCATTGTCGAGGCCGATGCGCCCGGCTTCTCCATCGGTCGGATGGAGGAGAAGATGGGGCTCCACGCCAGCAACACCGGGGAGCTGCTCTTCGCGGATTGCCGGATCCCGGCCGAGAACCTGCTCGGCGAGGAGGGCGAGGGCGACAAGCTGTTCCTCAAAACGCTGGATGGGGGGCGGATCGGGATCGGGGCCATGGCTCTCGGCCTGGCGCAGGCCGCGTACGAGGCGGCGGCCAGCTACAGCCGGGACCGGGAGCAGTTCGGCCGGCCGATCGGCAGCTTCCAGGGAGTGGCCTTCATGGTCGCTGACATGGCGACCGAGATCGATGCCGCCCGCCTGCTGGTGTACCGCGCCGCGTGGCGCAAGGACCGCGGCCTGGCCTACAGCACCGAAGCGGCGATGGCCAAGCTGTTCGCCAGCGAGGTCTCGCAGCGGGCCACCAACAACGCGGTCCAGATCCACGGCGGGTACGGCTACATCACCGAGTACAAGGTCGAGCGCTACCTGCGCGACGCGAAGCTGACGGAGATCGGCGAGGGGACCAGCCAGATCCAGCGCATGGTGATCGCCCGCAACCTGCTGGGTCTGCGCTCTTTCTGATTTCGCGCCGCCCCGAGCCGCCGGACCGCCACTACCCGGAGTCGGGTTGGGAGGCGTCCTTCAGCGCGCCGGAGGCCGCGAGCGCCACGAACGGGTCGAGCGCGGCGGGGTCGGCCAGGGAGCCGCGGCTGGCCGCCAGCTCGGGGGGCGTCCCGGTCAGGATCCGCTTGACGGGCACCTCCAGCTTCTTGCCGGAGAGGGTGCGCGGGATGGCCGGGACGGCGTGAATGCGGTCCGGCACGTGGCGCGGCGAGAGACCGCGGCGCAGGTCGGCGCTGATCCGAGCCCGCAGCTCCTCGTCGAGATCGGTGCCCTCTCGGAGCGCGACGAAGAGGATCAGCAGGTCACCAGCCTCGAGGTGGACGACCAGCGAATCGGCCACCTCCTCGAACGCCTCGACCGCCGCGTAGAACTCCGCCGTGCCGATTCGGACCCCGCCGCGGTTGAGAGTGGCGTCGGAGCGCCCGCTGATCACGCAGCTGCCGCGGTCGGTGATCGTGATCCAGTCGCCGTGCCGCCACACGCCGGGATAGTCGGAAAAGTACGCCGCCCGGTAGCGCTCACCATCGGGGTCGTTCCAGAAGCCGATCGGCATGGATGGCATCGGTGCGGTGAGCACCAGCTCGCCCTGGGCCCCGATCAGCGGCTGCCCCTCGGGATCGAACGCCTCGACCCGGCAGCCGAGGTGTCGACAGCTGATCTCGCCCTCCCAGACGGGCACCATCGGGCTGCCGCCGACGAAGGCGGAGCAGACATCGGTCCCACCCGAGACGCTGGCAAGCTGGACATCGGATCCGATCGAGTCGTACACGTAGCGGAAGCCTTCGGGGGGCAGCGGTGCGCCGGTCGAGCCCACCCCGCGCAGCCGCGACAGGTCCAGCTGCGCACCGGGCCGCAGGCCATGTTTACGGCAGGCCATCAGGTATGGAGCGCTGGTACCGAAGAAGGTGATCCCCGCCTCCTCGGCAAGACGCCAGAGGCGAAGCAGGTCGGGATGTGCCGGGCTTCCGTCGTACAGGACGATGGTGGCGTCGACCAGCAGGCCCGATACGAGGTAGTTCCACATCATCCAGCCGGTGGTGCTGAACCAGAAGAAGCGGTCCTCCGCGCCGAGATCGTGGTGGAGCGCATGAATCTTGAGGTGCTCCAGCAGGATGCCCCCGTGCCGGTGAACGATCGCCTTCGGCAGCCCCGTCGTGCCGGAGCTGTACAGGACGTAGAGGGGGTGGTCGAACGGCACCGCCTCGAACTCCGGCGCGCCGCCCGCAGCGGTCAGCTCGCCCCAGCCGACGGCGTCCGGAATCCGGCTCGACGTCGGGTCGAGGTACGGCACCGCCACCGTGGCGGCCAGGCTCGGCAGCGCGGCACGGATGGCGGCGACCTGATCGGCACGGTCCACTTCTCGGCCGCCATACCGATAACCATCTATGGTCAGCAGCACCTTCGGCTCGATCTGGCTGAACCGATCCACGACGCTGCGCGTCCCGAACTCCGGGGCGCATGACGACCAGATCGCCCCCAGGCTGGCGGCGGCGAGCAGCCCGATGGCCGCCTCGGGGATGTTCGGCAGATAGGCCGCGATGCGATCGCCTGGCCCCACTCCCAGCCGATGGAGGCCATGTCGCGTGCGGCCCACGGCGTCGCGCAGCTCGGCGACGGTGAGCGTCGTCGATGAGCGGCTCTCGGAGTGGGCGATCACCACCACGTCGTCGGGTTTGCGCTGCGAGAGCCGGAGGGCGTGTTCGGCCCAGTTCAGGCGGCTGCCCGGGAACCAGGTGGTGCCCGGCATCTCGTGGCGCCCGATGGCGGCCGACGGCGGGGAGCTGGAGACGACCCCGAAGTGGTCCCAGATCGATTGCCAGAAGGCGCCAAGGTCAGTCACCGACCATCGCCACAGCTCGTCGTAGTCGGCGAACCTCAGCCCACGCTCGGCCTCGAGCCAGCGCAGATAGGCGCCGACTCGGGAGCGGTTACGCGCGTCGCCCGGCGGCGACCACAGGACCGGCGGAACGGGCATGGCCGGATGATGCCAGACCGTTCCGCGGACGCGTATCCTCACCGATGACCGTGACTCCCGGGCGCCGGACCATCCCGCTCCTTGCCCTCGGCGCCGCGCTGGTGCTCGGCGCCTGGTTCCCCGGCCCGACCCGCGCGGCGCTGCCAGGCGTGAGCGCGATTCCGGCCGAGCCCGGCTCCCAGCTCCTCGATGGCGAGGCCGTTGCGGCGGTGGTGGCCGACATCACCGGCGACGGGACGAGGGATCTGGTGCGCGTCGTCCGCCGGGCACAGAATCCCGGACAGCTGGCCGTCGATGCCTGGACGATCGATACCGGCAGGCCGACTGCGCTGGGCCAGGTGCCCCTGATGCGTGGCACTACCCCGGAGGAGAAGCGGGGCTCCCCACGGCCGGCCGATGGAATGCTCCCGGTCCGAGTCGGTGAGCCTGCCCGATTCCTGATCTGGCACGACCACGGACGGGAGCGCCTGCTGCTGGCCACGATCGGGATGCGCCGAGACCAGCGGGCCTGCTGCCTGACAGTCTGGCTGGTGCAGGCCGCCGGCGGCACCGTGCAGCTCAGCCGGATGATCGACAGCGGCGTTGACGCCACCTCGATCGTGGCGCTGGATCTCGATGCGGACGGTACCGATGAGCTGCTCGTCAGCCGCACGCCGAGCTCCGCTCGGCCCAACGACACCCCGATCGTGCTGTATCGCTGGGACGGGGCCCGATTCGAGGTCCAGCAGGTGTGGGTGCGCGGGGTGAGCAACGTCTCGGTGCCCGTCCTATCGGTTCTCGGCAACACGGACGGAATCCCCGGCGATGAGGCGGCGCTGGTCATTCGGTGGCAGGTCACCGGCGTCTCTGACGCGACCCAGCTCGTGCGTCTGGCGTGGAGAGCGCGGTCGCTCGCCGCCGACCGCATGTCGGTTCCGTTCGACAGCGAGGTGACCTCCGTCGCGGTTACCGGCGGCCGAGGGGTGGTGGTCAGCTCGTTCGTTGATGGCATCGTCTGGCGCTGGCCGGCCGGTGGGTCACCCGAACGCATCGGTGCCATCTCGGCCGGCGCCAACCTGCTGGTCGGAACGCTTGGCAGCCGCGGCGGCGGCGGCCAGGGCACTGTGCTTCAGGTGGCGAGCGACACGGGCACCCGTCGCCTGCTGCTCATCGACCCGCTGCGTGGCGAGCCGACGAACGACGTGTCGCCCAGCGCCGGCGCGGCGTCGTTCGAGGCAGGCGAGCTGGCGCCGTATGTCGGCCCACTGCCTGGCGGGCTACCGATCAGCCACGCCCCGGCCTTCATCTTCTCCGGCCGCCTGCTGACCGACGGTGGCACGCCTCGGACCATCGCCGCGCTGCCGGCGATGATGCCGGTCGGCGTGCTCGGGATCGCGGACGGCTGGGTGGCGCTCATCCGGGGCGCGGGCTGGGACATCGGCCGCCGCGGCGGCCCGCTGCTGCAGGGTGCGCCCCCGGCGGCCACCACGTTGGCGCATACCGCCGAGCTGCTCACGCCGGAGCAGGCGGGCGGGACCATGGCCCCCCAGTTGCGGGGCGCCGTTGCGGCGCCTGGTGGGGCGGCCGGATCGATACTGACCCGCAATGGCTTCGTGGTTCGCATCGGTGCACCGCCGGGGTCTGCCGGCTACGTTGTTCCGCTGGGCCCGCAGTACCCGATCCGCGTGGTGCGCACCGCGATCTTTGGATCGAGCGAGTTCCAGCTCGCCGTGGATCCGCCCCCGCCCGACGCGGGCAACACAGGCGACACGGGCGACGCGGCCTCGCAGCTGCGCACCTTCCTGGTCACGCCCGCCGGTCACGGCTACGCCACCACCTGGCACGTGCGGGTGCTGGACAAGCCCCCGGTGCTCAGCGCGCAGGCACCGTTCGCTCCACTCTCCTTCAGTGTGCCGATCGACGGGCGGGCCTCGGCGGGCGCCAGCGTGATCGTCGATGGCTCGCCGGTGACTGTCCGCGCCGACGGGACGTGGGCCGCCTCGGTCGGCGCGACACTGCTTCCGCGCGAGGTCTCGATCGTGGCCCACGACCAGCTCGGCAACGTGGCGAGCACCCAGGTCAGTGTCGTGGCGGTGCTCGACTACCGGCAGCTGCCCTGGGTGCCGATCACCGTTCTGCTCACCGTGGTCACGGCGATCGTGCTCTACCTGCGGGCACCCCGGAGCGCCACTCGTCCTGCGCCAGCCGACGGCCCGCTCGAGGAGATCGAGGAGCTGTAGCGCCCGCCGCGCTGACAGGCACCTCGCCGCATGAGCGACACGATGGCCGGCATCCCAGGCGCCCAATCCGCCGGCGAAGCGGCTGGGGACGCGACTGCCCGCAACCCCGTGGCTCGCGAGCGCGTCGACCGCCTCGCCGCCCGCCACGGACTGAATCTGCTCGGGATCGCGCCGGCCGAGCCGCTCAACGAGGCGAGGGACCGGATGCAGGAGTCGGTGCGCGAGGGACGCATGGCGCTCATGGACTGGATGGGCGGCGACCGGCCGGAGATCGCCACCGACCCGCGACGCCTTGATCCCAGCGCCCGGTCGGTGATCGTGGTCGCCGCTCCCTACGCCGGCGCGGCCCGCGCGAGCTGGGATGCCGGAGCAGGAACGCTCCCTCCGCTTCTGCGCGAGGCGCTCGCCGGCGCGCCTGCCACCCCGATCGGGCTGATCGCGCGCTACGCGCTCGGCACCGACTACCATCTCGCGCTTCGTGGCCGGTTGGATGGACTCGCGGAGGAGCTGCGGCGGGACGGCATCCCGGCCGGAGCCACCTCCTTCGTCGACGACCGGCCGCTCGCCGAGCGCGCCTTCGCGGCGCGCGCTGGGCTGGGCTGGATCGGCAAGAACACGAACCTGCTGACCCATCAGCCCGCCGGCAGCTGGGTCTTCCTGGGGGCGATCCTGTCGTCCGCCGAGCTGCCCGCGGATGAGCCGATCCGCTCATCATGCGGCAGCTGCCGTCGCTGCATCGACGGCTGTCCGACCGGGGCCATCATCGGGCCGCAGACGATCGACGCCAATCGGTGCATCAGCTACCTGACCATCGAGCACCCCGGCGAGTTGGGACCCGATGCGGCGCGGGCCATCGGTGCGTGGATCTTCGGTTGCGACGTGTGCCAGGAGGTCTGCCCGGTGAACGCGGGGGCCGATGATCCAGGTCCGCTCCGCGTCCCGCTGCTGCCTCTTGGTGAGCTGCTGCTTCCGCTGGGCGCGCGCGCCTTCGGACGGGCCTTCGGCCAGAGCGCCCTGCGACGCGCGGGACGCCACCGCCTGCTTCGGAACGTGATCGCGGCCCTCGCCAACGCCCTGGACGCCGGGGACCTGCCGCCGGGCACGGTAACCCGGGCGGAGCGATTCCTGGAGGCTGCGGCGCGCGACTCCCGCGACGAGGTCCGGGCGCATGCATCCCGTGCTTTGGTCGCCTTGCACGCTGGCACGTAAACTCGACCGATGCCCACCGTGCGGCCCTTCGCGGGGCTTGGCTACGCACTGGATCGCTACGGGTCCGCGACCGTCCCGGCGCGTGTCCGCCTCCCGAACGAGCCGCCGCAGCACCCCGGCCGCGTCGCCGACCTGACCGATGTCGCCTGCCCCCCGTACGATGTCATCA
>JALYXZ010000157.1 GCA_030946825.1 Chloroflexota bacterium
CGCCTGGTCCCGGGCCGCCTGGGTGGCGGCCACGTCCAGCTGGGAGTTGGGCTGGACCTGAGAGGCGGCGAGGTCGCCGGCGAGCTCGCGCTGCTGCTGCGGCAGCTGCTTGGTGATGCTGGCGCGCACCTGCTGTCGAATATCGGAAAGGCGATCCTCCCGGACCTCGGCCGACATCGTGGCGTCGAGCACGGTGCGACCGGCCTGGGTGACCTGCTCCCAGCTGGCCACGTCCATGGTCCGGATCTGCGCGATCTGCGCCGGCGACAGCTGCGGCGCCGCCTGGGTCAGAGCTGTGCCGAGTTGGGAAGCGGCCACGACGCCGGCATCGCGCTGGTCGAGGACACGCTTGACCGCGGTCGCCAGCGCGTCATACGCGTCCACCTGGCGGCGCCGCACGTCGGCGAGCGGCTCGGTCTGGGTGTAGACCGGTGCGACGTTCTTGGCGGCCAGATCGCGGGCGGCCTGGGTCTCCGAGGCGGAGATGAATGACAGGCTCTTGGGCGCACGGATGTCCTGCTGAGCGACCTGGTTGAGCTCCAGGCTGACCTGGCCCGGAACGATGCTGATGCTCAAGATCGCGGTCAGAGCGGCGGCGATCACGGCGACCACCACAGCGGCACGCGCAGCACCGCCCTGGACCGGCGCGGCGGTGCGTGCCAGGGTGCGAGGAATGAACATCGGCCGCTAGCCGCTCGACCCGCGCTCGGAGAGGAGCGTTCGTACCAGCTCGCTCAGCGCGCGGCCGTCGGCCCGCCCACGAACCTGCGGGGCGACGCGGCCCATCACCCGGCCGAGATCCGCCGGCCCGGCGGCGCCGACATCCACGATCGC
This sequence comes from Chloroflexota bacterium, assembly GCA_030946825.1. GTDB lineage: Bacteria > Chloroflexota > Limnocylindria > QHBO01 > QHBO01 > QHBO01. The sequence continues at coordinate 835 of JALYXZ010000157.1, forward strand.
GGCGCGCACGAGCCGCTCGAGATCGTCGGCGGCAACTGGTTCGGGAAGAAACTCACCGAGGATTGCCGCTTCGGCGGCTTCCCGCTCCGCGAGCTCGGGGCGGGCGCCGGCGCGAAACAGCTCCTCGCTCTCTTGGCGCTGCTTGACCTGCTTGGCCACGATCTCGACGACGTCGTCGTCGGCGAGGTCGCGGCGCAGCTCGATGCGCCGGTTCTGCGCGGCGGCGATCGCCATCCGCAGCGTCTGCGTGCGACGCTCGTCGCGCGCCTTCATCGCCTCGCGCATGGCGGCCTCGATGCGTTGCATGAGGGTCATCGGGCGACCTGCCTTCGGACGAACGTCAGTCTCTCGATCGGCTCTCCGGAGAACGGCACCTCCGGACCAGGCGAACGTCTGGCTACGCGCGCGTAGAAGCCTTTCGCTTCTTGGCTTCCTTGCGCTTGCGCTTCACGCTGGGCTTCTCGTAGTGCTCACGGCGCCGTGCCTCGGCCAGGATTCCAGACTGCTGGATCTTCTTGTTGAAGCGGCGCAGCGCGCTCTCGAACGACTCGTTCTCACCCACGCGGACCTCTGCCAAACGGGTTCGCCTCCCTTCCGCCCCTTAACGTCGCGTCGGCTTCGGCCGGCGCTGGAGCCCGCGGAGCATACAGTGGACCCGAACGAGGGTCAACGCGATCAGGAGGCGAGTGGCGCTGCGCTTGCCGCTCGTGCTCGAGCCGTTGCGCGGAGCTGCGGCGCGCGGAAGCCGCGAAGCCGGAGCGCGTTGGAGACGACCGTAACGCTCGAGGCGGCCATCGCGGCCGCGGCGATGATCGGGTCGAGCAGGATGCCGGCGAATGGGTAGAGCAGCCCGGCGGCGAGCGGGATGAGCGCGACGTTGTAGGCGAACGCCCAGAACAGGTTCTGCCGGATGTTGCGCATCGTCGCCCGCGACAGGGAGACGGCGGTGACCACCGACCGAAGGTCGCCGCTCATCAACGTCACTCCGGCCGACTCGATCGCCACATCGGTGCCCGTGCCGAGCGCAATGCCGACATCGGCCTGTGCGAGCGCCGGCGCGTCGTTGATACCGTCGCCGACCATGGCGACCAGCCTCCCGGAGGCCTGCAGCCGTCGAACCTGCGCCGCCTTCTCATCCGGACGCACGTCGGACAGGACCCGGCCAACTCCCGCCTGCCGTCCGATGGTCCGCGCGGTGAGATCATTGTCCCCGGTCAGCATGATCACCTCGAGCCCCATCCGATGCAGCTCGGCGACCGCTTCCACGGAGCCGCTCTTCAGCCGATCGGCGATACCGATCACCGCGGCCGGCTGACCATCGATCGCCACATACACCGGTGTGCGGCCGGCCGAAGCGAGCCGCTCTCCGGCCGAGGCGAGCTCGCCGGATGGGATTGCTCGCTCGGCGAGGAATGCCGGCCGCCCGACCACCACGCGGCGACCGTCAACGCTGGCCTCGACCCCCTCCCCGGCGACGGCCTCGAAGCGCTCCGGCTCGAGGATCACCAGGCCCCGGCTCTTCGCTTCACTGACGAGCGCGGCGGCGAGCGGATGCTCGGATCGCCGCTCGGCGGTCGCGACCAGGCGCAGCAGCTCCGATTCCGGCGGGGCGCCCGGGAAGAGGACCAGATCGGTGACGCGCGGTTTCCCCTCGGTCAGCGTCCCCGTCTTGTCGAAGACGACCACCCGGACCCGGTGCAGGCGCTCGAGGGCTTCGGCATTCCGGAACAGCACGCCGTTCTCCGCGCCTTTTCCGGTGCCGACCATGATCGAGGTCGGCGTCGCGAGGCCGAGCGCACAGGGACAGGCGATGATCAGCACCGCGACCGAGTTGAGGAGCGCCAGGTTGAAGGCGGGCTGTGGGCCAAATGCGATCCAGGCCACGAAGGTCGCTGCCGCCGTGACCAGGACTGCCGGAACGAAGTACCCGGTCACCGTGTCGGCCAGCCGCTGGATGGGCGCCTTGCTTCCCTGGGCTTCCTGGACCAGCCGCACGATCTGCGCCAGCACCGTGTCACGGCCGACGCGAGTCGCCTCGAACCGAACCGCGCCGGTTGTGTTCAGCGTGCCGCCGATCACCTCGTCGCCGGGTCGCTTGGCGACCGGCAGGCTCTCGCCGGTCACCATGCTCTCGTCAACCGCCGACTGGCCGTCGCGCACCACGCCGTCGACCGGCACCTTCTCGCCCGGCCGCAGGAGCACGAGGTCGCCGCGGCGCACCTGATCGACTGGCACGTCGCTTTCCGCTCCGTCGCGGTTGACCCGCGCGGTCCGCGGCACCAGGCCGATCAGCGCCCGGATGGCATCTGAGGTATGGCTCCTGGCCCGCGCCTCCAGGTAGCGTCCGGTGAGGATCAGGGTGATGATCACCGCCGCGGTGTCGAAGTAGAGCGGCAGCTCGCCGCGCACGGTGATCCCGGTCGCACGGAAGAAGCCTGGGAAGGTGATCGCGGCGAGGCTGTACAGGTATGCCGCCGAGCTGCCGACGGCGATCAGCGTGTTCATGTCAGCCGCGCCGTGACGCAGGACCCTCCAGGCTCCCCGGTAGAAGCCCCAACCGGAGTACAGCTGGACCGGCGTCGCGAACGCGAGCTGCGCGAGCGGATCGGCGAGCACCGCGGGCAGAAATGGTGCGACCGTCATCCGCGCCAGAGCGAGCAGGAGCGGAACGGTGAACACTGCTGCCACGACCAGGCGGCGACGTGTGTCAGCCAGGTGGCGCCGTTGGGAAGTCGTGTCCTGGCCGCGCGGCACGGGATCGGCCCGGGGTGCCGCGCCCTCAGCCGGTGGCGTGGCCTCTGCGCTCGGCCGCGAGTCGGCATCGTCGGCGATCCGGGCGTCGTAGCCGGCCGCCTCGACAGCGGCCATGATCTCGTCGGCGCTTACCCCGGCGTCGGCGACCACGGTCGCGCGCTCGGTGGCCAGGTTGACGGTGGCGGAACGCACCCCGCTGACCCGGTTCAGGTAGCGCTCGATACGGTTCACACAAGAGGCGCAGGACATGCCCTCGATGTCGAGGGTCATCACCGGTGCCTGGCGTGCGCGGAAACCGATCTCGACGGCTCGATCGGGGCGAGCCTCGTCGCCGCTCAGCATCGGGTCACATGGAGGGGACGTAGTCGGGATCGAGGTATCGCTCCGGATCTTCGTCGAAGTCGAGCTTGCAGCCTTTACCGCAGAAGTAGTAGTCGGTCTCCGCGTGCTGGCTGTGCAGGCCGCGCGCGCGAGCGGATTCGCGCTCGACGGTCATGCCGCACACCGGGTCCTTGTCCAGGTTGGACGTCATCGGTCAAACTCCACAATGCGGCCGGGATACCCCCCGGGGCTATCAGTGTAGGCCGAATGACACGGCGGCGTACAGGCCGGGGCCTTCAGGCTGGTGCCTCGGCCTCCAGGTTGGCGAGGCCGCGCTTCATGGAGGCTGCGATCGGGCGCCCGTGGGTCAGCCGGATGACGAAGGTCGCGATCCGGCCGCTGATCGAGGTTGGAGTCCGATTCCAGGTCACGTGGATCCGGCTCCCGCCGCCTGCCGCGGGCGTGATGGTGGCCGACACGTAGCTGCCCGGCGCACAGAAGTTGCTCTCCTCGACCGTCCAGGTCACGGTCTGCGGGTCCGACCAGTCGTACCGCTCACGGGCCCAGACGCTCATCCCGGGGCTCTTGGTCCCTTCGCGGACCACCGCCTCGGTCTCGCCGACAGAGTAAACCTCGAAATACTCAGCCGAGATGCCCGGCCAGATCCGCGGTCGCCGCTCCGAAAAATCGATCAGCGCGGCGCGCACCCGGTCGGGCGCGACACGGGTCACCAGCTCGACGTCAACACGCGGCATCCAGGCTCCTCCATTGCACGAGGGCATCGACGCCGGCACGGTTGGCCGCGCTCATCCGGGCGGCCATGCCATCTGCCGTCCGCCGAGCAGGTGGAGGTGCAGGTGCGGTACCGACTGTCCTGCATCCGGCCCGACGTTGGTCACGATCCGGTAGCCGTTGGAGAGCGCCGCATCCGTCGCGGCGCGTCGCAGGCCGCCGAAGAGCCGGCCAAGCAGCGGTGCATCGTCATCGGTCAGCTCGTGGACGGAGCCGATGTGGCGTCGTGGGATGGCGAGCAGATGAGTCGGCGCCTTGGCATCGATGTCGCGAACGATCAGCACCTCATCGTCCTCGTATAGCACCGATGCGGGCAGCTCACCGCGCGCGATGCGGCAGAACAGGCAGTCGGCGTCCGTCATCAGGCACAGCCTAGGCGAACTCGCCGGCCGCCGACAAGACGACTGCCGCCGCCGCGAGGGCCACGTGTTCGGAGCGGAGGATTCGTGGCCCGAGCCAGGCGATCGGACTGCCCGCGGCCGTTGCAGCCTCGACCTCGGCAGCGGTGAGTCCTCCTTCCGGCCCGATCAGCATGCGGTGCGGGGGCGCGAGGGCGGCGAGATGGTGGCCACCGGTCCGCTCGTAGAGGACGACGCACTCCGGTCCGAGCACGCTGCGCAGCGGAACCGGCGCGTGAACGTCCGGCACGGCACCGCGCTCCGACTGCTCGGCCGCCTCGCGGGCGATCGATCTCAGCCGAGCCAGACGCTGCTCGCTGATGCTGCGGACGATCGTTCGCTCGCTGATGATCAGCCGGACGGCGACGACTCCGATCTCGGTGGCGCTCCTGATCACGTCCTCGAGGTGATCGCTCTTGAGCACGGCCTGGCAGATGGTGAGCCGATGGCGCGGCTCGCCACTCGCCGGCCCCCGCTCGACCACCTCCAGTGCGCCGTCGTCGACCACTCGGCAGTGAGCCTGCGTGCCGCTTCCGTCCAGCAGCAGGATCTCCGTCCCGGGTCGCGCGCGGAGCACGCTGCGCAGCTGATGACGGATCTCGTCGGGGATCGCCAGGCGATCGGCCGCGTATGCGCCCGGCCGCACGAAGAACCGATGCATTCAGGTCCGCTCCAGCCCAAGCGTCAGCCAGTCTCCATCCTCGAGCCGGTCCCGCTCGACGAAGCCGGCGGCCCGCAGTTCGCTGCCGACCTCCGCACCACGCTCAGCGATGATCCCACTCGCGATCAGGGTGCCGCCCCGGCGGCAATGGACCGCCAGCCGCTCGGCGAGCTCGACGAGCACTGCCGCAACCAGGTTCGCCATCACCAATCGGACGCGCTCGGCGGGAACCGCCGGCAGCGTGCCAAGCCGCGCCTCGAGCCGATCGGCAAGGGCGTTCGCCGCCGCATTGGCGGTGGTGGCCGCCACGGCCAGTGGGTCCGTGTCGTAGCAGATCGCGCGACCCGCCCCGAGCCGCAGGGCAGCGAGCGCGAGGATCCCCGACCCGCATCCCACGTCGAGGATCGGCGACGGCATGGGATCGACGCGCTGCAGCAGCGCCAGGCAACCGCGGGTCGTCGGGTGAAGCCCGGTGCCGAACGCCATCCCCGGGTCGAGCCGCAGCTCGACCTCGGCGTCAGCAATCGGCTCGTCGAGCCAGGACGGGACGACCACCACCCGGCCGATGCGCTGTGGCGCGTAGCCGGCCTTCCAGGCCGCCTCCCATTCGGAGTCCTCGACCGATGACACGCGGAGGATGCCGACCGGGCCGAGACCAAACGCCTGGAGGTGCCAGAGGGCGCGCTCGGTGGCTTCCAGCGCGGCGGCCGACTCCTCGTCGTCCGGAACGTGCGCGGTGACGAGGTACGGGGCGCTCGGATCCTCCCGCGCGGCGAGCTCGTCGCGGGGATCGCGGATCAGGCGCGTGGGCCTCACCGCGGCACCGCGGCCGAGACGCCCGAAGATCTCGGAGACGGCTTCCACCGCCTCGACGTTGGCCTCGACGGTCAGCTCCAGCCAGCGCGCCACGTGGCGGCTCAGGCGAACAGGTCGCGGATGCGGTCCAGGAGGCTGCCGCCGCCCTTGGGCAGAACGGCCGGGGGACTGACGCCGTCCAGCTCTCTGAGCAGCTCCCGTTCCCGCTTGCCCAGCTTGGACGGCACCACCACGTTGACGACCACGTGGAGGTCGCCGCGTCCGTTGCCGCCGAGTCGCGGCACCCCGCGTCCTCGCAGCCGGATCTCCTGCCCGCTCTGCGTGCCCGCCGGCACCTCGATCTGCTCGCTGCCCTCGACGGTCGGAACCGCCAGGCTGGCACCCAGGGCCGCCTGCGGAAAGGTGAGCGGGAGGATGTGGTACAGCTCGGTCCCGCGCCTGAGGAGCTGCGGGTGCTCGCGGGCGTTGACGACCACGTACAGGTCCCCTGCCGGGCCACCCCGCGGTCCCGCCTCTCCCTGTCCGTCCAGCGCGATGCGTTGCCCGGAATCGATGCCCGCCGGAACGCTGACCTGAAGCGTGCGCTCCTGTCTGACGCGCCCGTCGCCACGGCACTCGTGGCACGGGCTGGCGATCACCGAGCCCTCGCCGTTGCAGCGCGGACAGGCGACGATGTTCACCATCTGGCCCAGGATGGTCTGCGCCACGCGGCGCTTCTCACCCGAGCCGCCGCATTCCGCGCAGCGCTCGGGCTGCGTCCCAGGCTCGCCGCCGGTCCCCGAGCAGACCGGGCAGGTGACAAGCGTCGGGAAGCTGATCTCCCGCGTGACGCCGAAGACCGCCTCCGCGAAATCGATCGTCATGTCGTAGCGAAGGTCGGCGCCGGCCACCACCCGCCGGCGCTGTCGGCCGGCCGGGTTACCGCCGAAGAACGCATCGAAGATGTCGCCGAAGGGGCCAAAGCCACCGCCGAACCCTTCGAACCCGCCGCCGGCGCTGTTGTCCACGCCCGCGTGACCGAACATGTCGTAGGCCTGGCGACGCTGCCTATCCGAGAGCACCCGATAGGCCTCGTTGAGCTCCTTGAAGCGCGCCTCGGCGCCCTCGCTGTTGTCGACATCGGGGTGGTGCTGCTGGGCGGCACGGCGGAACGCCCGCTTGATCTCCTCGTCGGAGGAGTCCCGCGAGACGCCGAGCACCTCGTAGTAGTCGCGCTTCACCGCCATCGGTCGGCGATTATACCGGCTGGCACTCTGAAATCGAGAGTGCCAGCGGTCTGGCGGCTGCTAGCATCCCGGCGCGATGCCAACCCGCCTCGTCAGCGCCGAACAGGCGCGGCGCTTTCTCGTCCGTCGCCAGCTGCTGGCACCGGCGCGCGCGTTGCCACCCGTGCCGGAGTCCGTGCTGACGGTCGTCGACCGGCTCGGCTCGCTGCAGTTCGATCCACTGGAGGTGCCCGGCGCACGGAACCATGACCTCGTGCTGCATGCCAGGATCGAGCGCTACCAGCGCGAGTGGTGCGAGCGCTGGCTGTACGGCGACGGTGACGATCGGCGCCTGATCGAGATCTACAACAAGTCACTCAACATCGTTCCGCTGCGTGAGCTGCCGGCCTACCGGCTCGCGTGGGACCGTGCCGCCGCCCAGTACCGCGAACGACTCCTCTCGGAGCATGCGGAGCTCGCCCGGCGCATCGTCGACGAGATCGCCGCGAACGGGCCGCGGTCGACCGCGGCGTTTCGCGACGTCCGCCATCGGGTCGAGTGGTGGTGGGCAGAGACGCCGGCAGCGCGCGCGGTGATGGAGGCCCTGTTCGTCACCGGGCGCCTGGGACTCGCCCGCCGAGAAGGAAACCGGCGCCACTACGACCTCATCGAGCGCATCGTGCCGCCCGAGCTGCTCGCGACCCGGCTGCCGGAGGCCGAGGCGCTGCGACATGCGCTGATGAGCCGCCACCGCGCCGTCGGGCTGCTGGGCGTCGGCGGCGGCTCCGAGCTGACCACCGGGACGGGGAGTGCGGCGGACCGGCGACGGATGACCGCCGAGCTGGTGGAGGCCGGAAGGCTCGCGCCGGTCGAGGTCGAGGGACTGCGCGAGGTGCGATACGTGCTCACCGAGGAGCTCGCGCTGCTCGATGCGAGCACAGCATCCATCGCGCCGAGCGACGCATCGGTGGCCTTCATCGCTCCGCTGGATCCGCTGATGTGGGACCGTCGGCTGGTGCATCGGCTGCTGGGGTTCCAGTACACCTGGGAGGTCTACACCCCCCTCGCCCGGCGGCGCCACGGCTATTACGTGCTGCCGATCCTGTTCGGCGATCGACTGGTGGGCCGTTTCGAGCCGCGCTTCGACCGGCAGACCGCCTCGCTCGCGATCCTGGGAATCTGGTTCGAGCCCGCCTGTGCCCCGATGGAGGACGAGGCGTTCCTGCTCGCTTTGGCCCAGGCGCTGGACGCGTATGCCACGTTCGTCGGCGCGCGGCGCGTCACCTGGCCCCGGACCCGCCCCGGACGTGACCTTGGCGGGGCGCTGCGACGGGCACGCCAGGCGCAGCGGGATAGGCAGCGGGGCACGCAGAGCGGCGGTCAGTCGCGAAAATCGACCACCAGCGGAGCGTGGTCGGAGGGCACTCCGGGATAGGTCGACGGCTTGCGCGCCTCCCGATCCCGCTCCGCGGCCACCGCCCGCGCGGCGAGCGGCTCGGTCACGTACACGTGGTCGATCCGCATCCCGAAGTTCTTGTGAAAGTTTCCCGCACGGTAGTCCCACCACGTGTACAGGCCCGCCTCGGGATGGAAGCGCCGCACGGCATCCACCAAACCCCACGCGCGCAGGCGGGCGACCGCCCCCCGCTCGGCGGGCGAGACGTGGGTCGCGCCATGCACCGCGGCCGGATCCCATACGTCGCGATCCTCGGGCGCGACGTTGAAGTCACCACACAGCGCGAGCTGCGACCGGGGATCGCAGCTCTCGCGCAGCCAGCGCTCCAGCCGATCGAGCCACTCGAGCTTGGCCGCGTAGAACTCGGTGCCCACCGCGCGGCCATTGGGTACGTAGATGCTCACCACCCGGACCCCTGCGCAGGTTGCCGCCACCAGCCGTCCGCCGTCATCGGTCCAGCCGTCCGGTGCCGGTCCCAGCCCGCCGGTCACCGCCTCCAGGCCGACGCGCGATGCAATGGCCACGCCGTTCCACTGGCCAAGCCCGTGGTGGGCAACCTCGTAGCCCAGCTCTCGGAAGGCGAGCGCCGGCACCGCGCTGTCGGTCAGCTTCGTCTCCTGCATGCACACCACGTCCGGCTCGACGGCCGCGATCCACTGCAGCACGCGGTCGAGCCGGGCCTTCAGGGAGTTCACGTTCCAGGTTGCCAACCTCATTGGAGGCGAATGTATCTCAACCCGCCATACTCGCTCGGCACCAGGCGGGTCCCGGAACGCCAACCCACACACGCTCTCAATATCCGGAGAGGTACCGATGCTGCGCGAATTTCGTGATTTCATCATGCGGGGCAACGTCATCGACCTCGCGGTCGGGATCGTGATCGGGGCGGCCTTCAGCGCGGTGATCACCTCGTTCGTCACCAACGTGCTCACGCCGCTGACCGGCATCTTCGGAGCGCCGAACTTCGAGGCGCTCCAGATGCGCGTTGGCTCAGCCACCGTCCACTACGGCCTCTTCCTCAATGCGCTGCTGAGCTTCGTGCTGATTGCGGCCGCACTCTTCTTCGTGGTCGTCAAGCCGATGAACGCGATCGAGCGGCGGCGACAGGCGCGCGAGGATCAGCCCCAGCCCACCACCAAGACCTGCTCGGAGTGCGCGAGCAGCATCCCGCGCACCGCTCGGCGCTGCCCGTTCTGCACCCAGCCCCAGTCCTAGCCCGGTGCGCGCGCGGCTGCCTCACCCCGCGTTGATCACCATCGATCTCGACGGAACGCTGCTCGACGAGGGCGTGTGGCTGCCGACGGTGCGCCGCACCTGCGACCGGCTGCAGTCTGAGCTCGGCCTGGACGCGGATCGCCTGCTGGCGAGCAACCGAGTCACGTGGAGTACGTACTGGCCGACCGTCGAGGCTTGGCGTCGGGCGCTGGTGGATGCGGGCCGACGACCCGAGCCTGGCGAAACACGCCGCCCACGTCTACTTGGAGCAGCGCGTCAAGGCGCTCCGCCTGTATCCCGACGTGCGGCGCGCGCTCGCCAGCCTGCGGGCGGTGGCGACCCTGGTCCTCGTCACCAACGGCGCCTCGGACACTCAGCGAACCGCGATCGAGGCCACCGGGCTGTCGCGTTACTTCGCGGCGATCGTCGTCTCCGGGGAGGTCGGCATCGCCAAGCCCGATCCGGCCATCTTTGTCCATGCCGCGGCCGCGGCGGGTGCCCCGCTCGCCGGGGGCTGGCACGTCGGCGATGGGATCTCCGACCTGCGCGGGTCGCGCGACGCCGGCATGGCCGCCATCTGGATGAACCGCCACGGCTCCCCGCTGCCCAGCGGCGCACCTGATCCAGACGCCGAGGTCACGACCCTGACCGATGTTCGGCGCCTGGCGGCTCAGAGCCTGTAGCCG
>JALYXZ010000185.1 GCA_030946825.1 Chloroflexota bacterium
GCGGAGTCGCTCTCCGAGCGCCACGCCGTGCCGACCCCCCACACCCGCATCGATCTCGTCAAAGATCAGCAGCGGCGTCTCGTCCGCCGCGGCCAGGACCACCTTCAGCGCCAGCGACACCCGGCTCGACTCCCCGCCCGACGCGATACGCCCCAACGGTCGCGGCGGCTCGCCGGGGTTCGGGGCGAAGGTGAAGACGACCCGGTCACCGCCACTCGCTCCGAGATCGGTGGGCTCGATCTGGACGTCGAACGCGTTGTCAGGCAGCCCCAGCGGCGGGAGCTCGGCGTTGACCTGAGCGCGGAGCCGTCTGGCCGCCTCGGCCCGGGCCGTGGAGAGCCGGGACGCCGCGTCCACCAGCCCTTGGTGATGCGCATCGGCGTCTCGACGCAGCCGGTCGCGGTCGGCGGCCTGCGTCTCGAGCAGCTGAAGCTCGTCCGTCGCCTCGGTGCCGCGGGCAATCACCTCGGTCAGCGTGCCGCCGTACTTCCGCTGCAGGTCGTAGATGAGCGCCAGCCGCTCCTCCGCGGTCGCACGCTGTCCCGGATCCAGCTCGACCCGGTCCAGCTGTCGCTCGATCTCACGGGCCAGCTCCTCCGCCTCGATCGCAAGCGCGGTCGCCCGCTCTCCGAGCGGAGCAAAGCGCGCGTCGTGGGCAGCCGCGGCCCCGAGCGCGACCGATGCACCGCGCAGAGTGTCAAGGCCGCTTCCCTCCTCGCCCAGCAGCTGCTGCGCGCGCTGCGCGGCGGACAGGATGGCCTCCGCGTGTTGCGCGCTGCGCAGGCGTTCCTCCAGCTCCTGCAGCTCTCCCTCGCGGAGCGCGGCTCGCCCGATCTCATCCGCCTGGTGGCGGAGCAGCTCCCGGCGCCGCTCCAGCTCGGCGGGATCGGTGACCATCTCCGCGGCGCGGGCCAGCGCTGCGCGCCGCGCCTCGAAGGCGCGCCGAACCTCGGACAGCAGCTCGCGATGTGCGGCGAAGCGGTCCAGCAGCGCCAGCTGGCGCTCCGGCGCAAGGAGCCGTTGCTGCTCGTGCTGGCCATGGATCTCCGCGAGCCGCGTGCCCAGCATCGCCAGGCTTCCCACGGTCACGGCGCGGCGGTTCACGCGGACCACCGATCGGCCGTCGGCGGCCAGCTCTCGGTTGACGATGACGGTCCCCTCGCCCTCGGCCACCAGGTCGTCGAGGGGAGCGTCCGGTTCGCGCTCCACCTCCTCGAACACCGCCTCGACCGTGGCCGTCTTCGCTCCGCGACGAATCAGGTCGGTGGTGGCCCGCGCGCCGAGCGCAAGCGCCATCGCATCGACCACCAGCGACTTGCCGGCACCGGTCTCGCCGGTGAGCACCGTGAAGCGCTGATCCAAGGCCAGCCGAACCGATTCGACGACCGCCAGGTTCTCGACCGTCAGCTCGATGAGGGCCATCGGCTAGTACGGCAGCAGCGAGGCCTTGGTACGCAGCAGCTCGTAGAACGAGGCGCCCCCATTCGGCTCGATGAAGCGGAAGGGCTGCTCGAGCGCGCGGACCTCGACGCGATCGCCGACCTCCAGCCGACGGTCCCATTGGCCGTCGATCGAAAGGACGGCGGCATCGGACGCCTGGCGCACCGTGAGGCTGACGACGTGGCTCTCGCCGGTGACCACGCTGCGCAACGGCGACAGGTAGGCCGCGATCGGGGTGATGATCATGTTGCGGAGGCGTGGCTCGAGCACGGCCCCACCGGCCGAGAAGGAGTACGCCGTCGAGCCGGTGGGGGTCGCCACCACCACGCCGTCGGCCACGTAGGTCGCCAGGTGACTGCCGCTCACCTCGACCTCCACCTGGATCATGCGCACCCGCGTGCCGCGTGCGACGACGACCTCGTTGAGGGATGCGTGGCGCTCGGAGGAGCCGTCGGCGGCGCGGATCGTCGCCTCGACGCGGAGCCGCTCTTCGACGACGAAGTCGCCGTCGGCGACGCGGTCCAACGTCCTCTCCAGCTCGCCGCTCTCGACCTTGGCGAGGAATCCGACACGCCCCAGGTTGACCCCGAGCGCCGGCACGCCCGAATCCCCCATCGCGCGCGCCGCGCGCAGAAAGGTGCCATCCCCGCCAAGAACGCAGACCAGGTCCGAGGTCGGGCACTGGGCCTGGATCGCCTCCGCGTCGTCAGCAATCGTGTCCCAGGCATCAAGACCCCGACGCGCGCACCACGCCTGTGCTCGAGCCAGCACGGCCGGCGCCTCGGCGTTGAACGGGTTGCGGATGAACCCGATCCGCCTCATGCCGAGCCGCGCCCGGGGGCTGCATCGCCGCCTGGCCCGAGCCGCTGCGCGATCTCATCGACCTTGCGACGCAGGGCTGCGAGCTCGGCGGCGATCTCCTGCTGCTCGCCGGCTGCCACCGTCGAGCAATCGAGACCGGCCGCGATCAGGGAACGCATCAGCCCCGAGGGCGTGACGCCGCGGGCGCTGGCGACCGCATCGACGCGCTCGAGCAGCGCGTCGGGCATTCGGATCGACACGATCTGGCGCATCGTCGCGGAGGCCCGATCCGGTTCGCGCGCAGTCGCTTGGTCGAGGCCGGCCCATGCGCTCAGCTGTTCGGACGCGGCTGCGGCGCGCTTCGTCATCGGCTGGCTCTCATGGGGCGTCATCGTAGTACGCGCGTCGGACGTTCGCGGCGATCGGGCGCATCAACCCACGCAGGCCGCCACGACGGCGGCCCAATCGGCGGCGGACGCGTCCGGTGGCGCATCCTGGGGCGCGTCCGGCAACACGTCCAGCCGCGCGAGGAACTCGACGTTGCCCTGCGCTCCGGTGATCGGCGAGCGCATCAGGCCCACCGGGCGGAGGCCGGCTGACACGGCGTCGGCAGCGAGGCGCTCGAGGACCGCACGGTGGACCGCCGGATCGCGAACCACTCCCCCGCGCGGGACGGCCTCCCGTCCCGCCTCGAACTGCGGCTTGACGAGCGCAATCGCCACTCCGTCTTCGGCGAGCAGCTTGCGCACGGCGGGCAGCACCAGGCGCAGCGAGATGAAGGACAGGTCCAGGGTCGCAAGCGCAATCGCTTCGGGCAGCGACGTCAGCCGGCGGACATCGGTTTGCTCCATGCTGACCACGCGCCGGTCCCGACGCAGGCGCTCCGACAGCTGCCCGCGTCCGACGTCCACGGCGTAGACCACGCGCGCGCCGGCCTGCAGCAGCGCATCGGTGAAGCCGCCGGTGGACGCTCCCGCGTCAAGGCAGGCAACGCCCCTGGGGTCGATCCCGAACCGGCGCAGCGCCGCCTCGAGCTTCACGCCACCCCGCGACACGAACCTCGGCTGCCGAACGAGCTCGAGTGCCACGTCGTCGACCACCTGCTGGCCCGGCTTCAGCATCCGGCTGCCGGCGCCCGCCATCTCGACCTCGCCCGCGAGCAGGAGCGCCTGCGCCTCGGAGCGCGAGCGGGCCAGGCCGCGCTCGACCAGAAGCTGATCGAGGCGGACGCGTGGCATGCGAACGGCGGTGTGCGCCGTGCTCGGCTAGGCCGCGTTGACCCCGGCGCGCGGCGCCGACCGCTTGGGCTGCGCGTGCGCCGCCCGTGGTTGCGCAGCATCGTCGGGCGCCAGTTCGAGCGCCTCGCGCACCTGGGCGAGGATGCCCGGGCCGTCGATCCGCTGCTGGCGCCGCAGGTCATCGATCGCCCCGTGATGGACGAATCCCTCCCCCAGCGCGATCTTCAGGAGCGGGAGCCGAAGCCCCTGGCGGTTCAGCGCATCGAGGATCCCGTCCCCGAAGCCACCCATTGCGGCGCTCTCCTCTGCGGTCACGACCAGGCGCTTCCCCTCCGCATGCTCGGCCACCAGCCGCTCGTCGAGCGGCTTGGCCCATCGGGCATTGATGACCGTCGCGCTCAGGCCGTGGCGCGCTCGCAGCTGGTCAGCCACCCATGAGAGCCGATGCACGATCGGTCCGAAACCGACCAGCAACAGGTCGTCGCCGGTTGCCAGCACCTCGCCGCGCCCGATCTGGAGCCGTCGCCCCCGACGATCGGTGAGATCCTCCCCCGCGTCGCGGGGGAAGTGGAGGCTGACCGGCCCGGGGTGCTCGAGGCCCGTGACGACCATATCGCGCAGCTCCTGCTCGTCCTTCGGCGATCCGATCACCAGTCCCGGCAGGGCTCGCTGAGCCGGGAGCGTGAACATCCCCTGGTGCGAGGTGCCGTCCTCGCCAACCAGCCCGGCGCGGTCGATGGCCAGCAGGACGGGCAGGTCGTTCTGGCAGACGTCGTGGACGAGCTGGTCGTAGGCGCGCTGGCTGAAGGTGGAGTACAGCGACACCACCGGGCGCTTGCCACCCAGCGCCAGGCCGGCGGCCATGGTGACCGAATGCTGCTCCGCGATGCCGACGTCGAAGAAGCGCTCCGGGAAGCGCTCCTGGAACCGGGACAGGCCGGTCCCGGTCGGCATCCCCGCGGTGATGGCGCAGATCCGATCGTCGGTCTCCGCGACCCGAATCAGCTCCTCCACGAACGTGTGGGTATAGGTCTTCGGCTTGCGGAGTGGCGCGGAGCCAACCGGCACCGGCTCCTCGGTCGGATCGATCAGGCACAGGTCGATCGGCGGCAGCGACGCACCGTGGAAGCTCACGCTGTCGAGCTCGGCCGGCGCGTAGCCGCGACCCTTCACGGTCTTGACATGGACCAGCACCGGGGCGTCGAGGCGAAGCGCGCGAGCGAAGGTCTCCTCCATCTCACGCAGATCGTGCCCGTCCAGGACGCCGATGTAGGTGATCCCGATGTCCTCGAAGAAGCCGACCTTGGCCCACGATCGCTTGAAGCCTTCCTTGGTGAAGGCCAGGAAGTCGAAGAGCGGCTTGCCGACGAGGGGGATGCGGGGCAGCGCCCGCTTGGACGCCGTCTTCGTTCCCTGGTAGGCGCGCGTCAGCCGCAGCTTGTTGAGGCTGGTGGACAGCCCGCCGACCGATGGGCTGATGCTCATCTCGTTGTCGTTCAGGACGATCAGCAGCCGGCTCTTGAGGTGGCCGAGGTGGTTCAGCCCCTCCAGCGTCAAGCCGCTGCCCAGGGCGGCGTCACCCACGCACACGGCGATCTGCTGTCGGCGCCTCGGGTCGTCGGCGGGCAGCAGGTCCCGAGCTGCGGCGAGACCGACCCCGATGCTCACCCCGGTCCCCGCGTGGCCGCCGTCGAACACGTCGTGTTCGCTTTCGCTGCGGCGCGGGAAGCCGCCGATGCCCTCGAGCTGGCGAAGGGTATCGAAGCGATCACCTCTGCCGGTCAGCAGCTTGTGGGCGTACGCCTGGTGTCCGGTGTCCCACACGATCCTGTCGCGCGGCGAGTCCATCACACGGTGGAGGGCCAGGGCGATCTCCACGGCACCGAGCGAGGAGGCGAGATGGCCGCCGGTGCGGTGGACCGTGCGAATCATCTTTTCCCGGAGCTGAGCGGCGAGTTCGTCGAGCTCCCGGTAGGTCATCCCGCGGATCTGGGCGGGATCGGTCAGCTGCTCGAGGGTCGGCAAGGAGGCTACTCCGGGTTCCAGGTTCGCCGGAGTATAGCCCGCGCAGATCCTTCGCTCAGCGAGGCCGATCCAGATTGGGCCGTCCCGCCCAGGCGGCTGAAGCGGTCAGCGCGCCTCTCGGGCGGCGCTCGCGGCAGCATCCGACCCGTCGGAAGTGGTCGCGGCGGCATCCGGCCCACGGCGGCCGAGCTCCGTGATCGTCAGCTCCGCCTCCCGCAGGCGGCGCTCGCAGGCGGCATGCAGCCGAAGCCCTTCTCGGTACAGCGCGATGCTCTCCTCGAGTCCCACGCTGCCGGCCTCGAGCGCCTGAACGATCCGCTGAAGGTCCGCCACCAGCTCGTCGAAGGGACGGCGCGCCAGCTCGGCGTCCGTCTGCGGCGTGAGCGTCATCGCAGCAGCTCGGCGCCGTCGCCTTCGCGCGTGCGCTCCACTCGCGCGTCCAGCGCGCCGCGCGCGAGGACCACCTCGACCGCCGCTCCGACCGGGGCGTCCGACAAGGTGCGGACGATGGTTCCGTCCGGGAGCCGCGTGACCGCATAGCCACGCTCCAACGTGGCGGCCGGCGACAGGGCGCGGAGACGATCGGCGAGCGACGAGGTCAACAGCGCACTGCGGGTCATCCGCCCCTCGAGGGCTCGCGCCGAACGATCGACCAGGTCCGCGGTCTGTTGGCGCGCCGCCGCGAGATTCGGTGCGGCGGCGGACAGCGCCCGAGCCTCCGCCGACATCAGCCTCCGGCGGTCCTGCGCTCGAGCCAGCAAGGCTGCCGAGGCGCGATCACGAAGACGGCCGAGGATCGCCGTCAGCTGCGTCCCGTCGGGGACCGCAAGCTCCGCGGCAGCGCTCGGGGTCGGCGCCCGCAGGTCGGCGGCGAAGTCCGCGAGCGTGACGTCGCTCTCGTGCCCCACTCCCACCACGACCGGCATCGGCGCGCGGGCCACGCAGCGCACGACACGCTCGTCGTTGAAGCTCCACAGGTCCTCGAGAGAACCACCGCCCCGAGCCAGGATGACGGCGTCGAGCGCGCTGTCCGCGTACAGTCGCTCGAGAGCGCGCACGATCGCGGGCGCCGCGGTCACGCCCTGCACGATCGTCGGCGACAGGACCAGCTCGACGAGCGGGTAGCGGCGCCGGATCACGTTGCCGATGTCCCGCCACACCGCGCCCACCGGTGACGTGACGACACCGATCCGACGCGGCCAGCGCGGCAGCGGTCGCTTCCGCGTCGCATCGAACAGCCCTTCCGCCGCAAGCGCGACGCGGAGCGCCTCGTACTGCTGGTGCAGGTCCCCGGCGCCGGCCGGTGTCAGGGATTCGACGTACAGCTGGTAGATGCCCTGCGGTTCGTAAGCCCGCACGCGGCCGTGGACGATGACCTGCATCCCGTGCGCGGGGCGCACCACGGTGGCCGCCAGCTGTTCGCGAAACAGGACGGCGCGGACCTGCGACGCGGCATCCTTGAGGGTGAAGAAGCAGTGGCCCGATGGGGGAAACGAGGGGGTCGAAACCTCCCCCTCGACCCAGACGTCGGACAGCGCCGGATCGGCGTCCAACAGGCCCCGCACGCGGCGGTTGAGATCGGTGACCCGCAGGATCCGCGGGGCCGCGAGCTGGCTCGACTGCCACAGCGTTGGCTGGTCCATGTCGCTACCTTACCGGACCGCTCAGCGCGCCCGCTGGCGGAGCTACTGGACGCGCGTCAGGTAGTCGCCGGTGCGCGTGTCGATCCGAAGCGTGTCGCCTTCGTTCACGAAGAGGGGAACCTGGACCACCAGGCCGCCCTCCAGGGTGGCGGGCTTCTTGGCCCCGGTGGCGGTGTCCCCGGCGAATCCGCGGTCAGTCTGGGTCACGCGCAGGTCGACGGAAACCGGCAGATCGACACCCAGCACCTCGCCCTCGTGCATGCTGACGAACACCTCGGTGTTGTCCTTGAGGTACCGAGCGTCGTCACCGAGCAGCCCGGCCGGAACCGAGAATTGGTCGTACGTCTCACTGTCCATGAAATGGAACACGTCGCCATCGGCATACAGGTACTGGACCTTGCGCTGCTCGACCCGCGCCCGTGGCCACCGTGTCCCCGCCTGGAAGGTCCGCTCCACGATGTCGCCGCGCCGCACGTTCTGCAGCTTCATGCGCACCTGGGCCGACCCGCGCGCCATCTTGATGTGGCTCCAGTCGAGCACTTTCATCAGCTGTCCGTCCAGCTCGATGATGACGCCCTTCTTGACCTCGCCGGTACTGATCACGTTCGCCTACCGATGCCTCCCATCGCAGCTGTCGGAGCCGTGTCTGTCAGATCGTGACGGCCTCGCGCCGGGAAGCCGTCAGGCGGCGCGCGCCGTGCGCCTCGACGACCACGATGTCCTCGATCCGAATCCCGGCCACGCCCGCGAGGTAGATGCCCGGCTCGACGCTGAACACCATCCCCTCCCGCAGGGGTGCCTCGAAGGTTAGCAGCCGCGGCGCCTCGTGCGTCTCCAGGCCGATGCCGTGGCCGACCCCATGACCGAAATGTTCGGCATGGCCGGACTCCTCGATGAGTTGGCGCGCGACCGCATCCACCGACGCGCCGCTGACGCCCGGACGCACGGCCTCGATCGCTCGCTGCTGCGCATCGCGGACGATCTCGTGCAGCCGACGCACCTGCTCGGAAACCTCGCCGACGAACAGGGTACGGGTCATGTCCGAGCGGTAGCCGTCGACCTGGCACCCGTAGTCTAGGAGCAGCACGCTCCCCGCCTCGACGGGGGTCGAACCCGGCGCGCCGTGCGGCATGGCGGCTCGCGGCCCGACCAGCACGATGGGATCGAACGCGGTTCCCTCAGCATGATTGTCGACGAAGAAGCGCTCCAGCTCGGCTGCCAGGGCTCGCTCGGTGACGCCGGGGCGAATGCGGTCGAGCAGGTACACGAGCGCCTGGTCACCAAGTTGGCAGGCTGCCTCGATGGCGGCCACCTCGGCAGGCTCCTTCACGATCCGCAGCTCCGCCAGCTCGGCGTCGATGGCGTGCAGCTCGGTTCCCGGCGCCGACTCGGCGAGCGCCGCCCAGCGCGCGTGGACCAGCGACTCCGCCTCGAGGCCAAGGCGCAACACCCCATGGTCGGCGAGCAGGTTGGCGATCACGATCGGCATCGGTGCGGCTGTGCGGACCACCCGCCACCCATCGGCCACCTGGGTGGCAGCCTGTTCCAGGTACCGGAAGTCAACCAGCAGGAGCTGCTCGAAGGCAGTCACGAACAGGGTCCCCGAATAGCCGGCAGTCTCCGCTTCGCCGCGCGCCAACCGGAAGCCGGACAGGTAGCGGCTGTTCGCGGGCCGGCTGACGATCACCGCGTCCAGCTCGAGCTCCGTCATGCGCTTGCGCAGCCGTGCGAGCCGCTCGGCCCTCGGGGTCCCGATGGATGGGCGGACCGGCGCCGTGCGCATCGGCGTCTGTGTCGGGTTGCGGCTCACCCCGGCGGGCACTCGCGCAGGGCCTGGGCGGCGTTCGCCTGCTGGTCGGCGAGGGTCTGCGCGAATCGATGCGACCCGTCGCGTTTGCCGCCCGGGCAAGCCGCCACGAAGTAGAAGTAGCCGGCCTGCGTCTGCGGCGCCGCGACCGCCTGGATCGACGCGATCCGGGGTGCCGCGATCGGGCTCGGCGGCAAGCCCGCGTGGAGGTAGGTCTGGTAGCCGGCAAGCGCCGGTGGCAGCTGGATCTTGTCACCGCCATCGGGAAGCGGCTGCCACCAGTTGATCGCGCCCCACTGCGTCACCGGGGTGGCGCCGTACTTGGCCGTCGCCAGCCCATACTGCAGTGTCGGATCGGCATTCAAGACCCAGGTCTGGGACGTGTCCCGCAGACGGTTGATATATACCCCGGCGATCAGCGGCCGCTCCTTGTTGAGGACCGCCTCGCGCTCGACTATGGAGGCCAGCTTGACGGCGTCGTCAATGCTCATTCCGTTCTTCGCCAGCTGGCTGCGGATCGGCGGGGTCAGACGCTTGTCGAACTCGTTGAGGAGCCGCTGGACGACCTCGAGCGCGGTGGAGTTGCCGTCGATCCGATACGTATCCGGATAGAGGTAGCCCTCCAGGCTGCGCCCCTTGGGCAGGTCCTTGAAGTAGTCGTACTGGTTCAGCAGGCTGGCCGGCGGGTCCTTGACCAGCTTCACGAACTCCCCGAGGTTCATGGTCAGTGGCTGCTTGGCGAGGTACGCGACGATCTCCTCCAGCCGCCAGCCCTCTCGGATGGTGATCTGGACCTCCGGCCCTGCCTCCTGGCGCAGTGCGGCGATGATCTGGGTCGGGACCATGTTCGGCGACAGGTCGTAGGTGCCCGCCTGCAGGCTGCCGGAGCGCCCGGCCTGCAGGACCCAGTATTCGAAGGCGACCTGGCTCTTGATCAGGCCCTTGCTGAACAGGAGCTGCCCGATCTGTGCATCGGTCGCGCCGATCGGCACCTGAACGCTGATCCGCGTCGCGTTCCGACTGGCCGCCACGTCGGCGAGCTCGTCGGGCCGGTACCAGCGGACGAAGTCACGCACCAGCCCCTGCTCGATGGTGCCGGGGTTCGCCTCCACCCAGCTCATCAGGCGCGGCGCAAACGCCAGGAAGCCGATGAACAGCAGCACGCCCAGGGCTGCGATGACCGCCGCGAACCAGCCGATCAGGACCACCGGCTGGAAGCGACGAGCGCGCGTCGGCACGTCGCGCTGCTCGCGCCGCTGGCGTATCCGCGCGTTCCGCTCGGCCTCACGGCCCCATGATCCGGGTCGTCGGTTCATCTATGCTCCTCGGCGTCCAGGTATTCTTGCAGGATCAGCTTGGCCGCCGCGGAATCGACCTCTCCGCTCCGGACATCCGGGCGCCGGCCGGTCGCGCGCAACCGCTCTCCCGCCTCCCAGGATGTGAGGCGCTCGTCGACAAATGTGACCGGCAGGCCGACCACCGGCGCCAGCCGCGCGCCGAACGCGCGCACGGCGGCCGCCTGGGGGCCCTCTGAGCCGTCAAGGTTGCGCGGCAGGCCGAGCACGATCCGGGTGACCCGCTCTTCCGCCGTCAGACGGGCGATGTGGGCGAAATCGGCACGCTCGCCGTGACGTCGAATCGCGGGCCGCGCGAAGGCAATGCCGGTCTCGTGGTCGGCGATTGCCACTCCGATTCGTCGCGTCCCGTGGTCGAGCGCCAGGATCCGGCTCATCGAGCGGGCCCCACCTCGACGCTGACCCGGAACGGCAGCCGCGGAACTTCCGTGACCCAACCGGGCCACAGCAGTACGCGCACTTCCCCGAGACCATCGAGTGCGGCGACCGCCTCCTTGAGCGACTTGCCGAGCACCTGGTCCCGAACGCGGTCAGCATCGATGCGCGCAGAGGATCGGGCCTTGACGCTGATGGGGACGATCAGGCGATCGCCGTCGCGGCGGGGATCGCCCTTCTGTACGTCGAGGCTGCCGGCGACCAGCGCGCGCCCGCTCGGCACGCTGCCGGGATCATTCGTCAGACGAGCTCCGGCGGCGGCAATCACATCGGTCATCGCGACGGTTGCGCGGTCGTAGGTCATGCTGCCACTGAGCTGGAACGTCGCCTGGTCGTGCTTACCGACGAGGCCGGACGGGACCTGGATGGCCGCCTTCTCCGTTCCCGGCGCGGCGGCTGCCGCCGATTCCGCTGCGGGCGGAAGCCGGGTCGCCAGCGCGTCGGCCAGCTGCTTCTGCAGGGCCGCCACCGCCTGGTCGACATCCGACTGCTGGATCGACGTGCCGCTGCGTTGGGCCCCACCGGAGGTCGCCGCCCGGTTCTCGACGACCACGGGCTGGACGTTGTTGGGATAGGCGCGCAGGGCCGCGTCGGTGGATGGGTCGAGCACCTGGTTGATCGAACCGGGCGCGACATTGCCCGATGGTCCGGACGCCGTGGCTTTGACCCCCACCTGCGCCTCGCCGGCAGCGATCTGTCCCCCGGGTGCGATCGCCCCCGGGCCGACGACGACGCGCTCCACGGTGACGAACACCGCGCTGCCCGCCGCGACCTGCGTCCCCGACGGCACGCCGACCGGCGCGAAGTTGAAGTTGTAGAAGACCACGGTGCCGGTCGCCGGCGTCGAGACCTGGTACGTGCCGGTCGCCCGTCCGGCCTGGCTCGCGGTCAGTGTCCCGCGCGCGATGGTCGGGCTGTCGAAGGCCAGCTCATAGCTGACCGGGCCCACCGCCTGGCCGAGCGGGGTGATCTGAATCGTGGCGGCCGGCAAGACGGCCGCTCCGACCCCCGCGGCGATCAGCAGCGCCAGGACCGCCACGATGAGCGCCGCGAACCGTCGCCTGCGCCGTCGCGCGGGTCGGCCCGGCGCGATCTCGGGTCGCCTCGATACCGGGACGACGTGCACCTGCTGCGTCTCGTCGAGCGCGGGGCTGCGCAGCAGGGGGTGGGACTCGACGGGGGCGGCGACAGCAGCCGGGCGGTCGTCGCCGCGAACCACGTTGATCGTGGCACGCCGCACCGGCTCGGCCGCCGCGGCGGCGTCGCTGGTCGCGGTCGTCGCGTCCCGGACCGAGGCGTAGGCGGCAAGGCCCGCCTCGGCCGCCAGCGAGCGGGCGAGCGGATCGGCAACCAGCGCGATTCGCTTTCCATCCTCACCGGCAATCTCTGCCAGCAGGCGTAATGCGACGGCGGAGGAGGTCGCCTTGGTGCGGGACGGAGCAACCAGCACGACGCGCGGCGCATCGGTTTCCCGCACGCGACGCACGACCGACGTGATCTCGTCGTCCGGCTCCAGGTAAACGACGTACGGCTCGGTCGGCATCGGGTGCGGCTAGAGGTGCATCGCGCGCACCACGGTGCGCATTGCGCGGTCCACGCTGGAGCCCCGCTCATCCAGGACCAGGGCCTGGTGGGCGAGTGCCATGGGCGTGACGTCCTGCCGGGTGGTGAGCGACCCCGTCTCGTCGCGGATCCCCGCCACGTCCCACGGCGCGAGGGCGCGGATCTCCGGCCGACGGGCATAGGGAAGCCTTCGCCACCAGTCGTCCTCGGCCAGCGCAGCGCCGATCTGCGGCAGCTCGGCTCCCCCTCCGCAGAGGTAGATCCGGCCTGGAAGCAGCTCACCGCCAGCCAGGTCGCCGATCATCAGCTCCACACCGCGCCGCCAGACGGCGGCGTCCGATTCGAGGACCGCGACCAGCTCGTCCCAGTCGACCGGACCGTCATGGGGCGCCCCGCCGGCCGGCCGCGTGCCGCCACTGCCGCCACCCACCTTGAGCACCTCGGCGTCTGAGAAGGACAGCGCCAACCGCTCCGCGACGCCCTTGGTGAACGCCCGCCCCCCGAGCGCCAGCATCTTCGTCCCGGCGACGCCGCCGCGACGGACGAGCGCCACGTCGGTCGTTCCCCCGCCGACGTCGATGAAGACCGCGCCTGCGTCCCCGACCTCCCCCGGGTCGAGGCAGGTGGCGACGGCATACGGCTCGGCGATCACGCCCAGCAGCTCGAGGCCGAGGGCGGCGGCCACCGACTGCAGCGCGCCGAGGTGAACCATCGGGGCGAAGGCGTTGAAGACCGCGAGCTCCAGCTGCGCGCCGGTGAAGCCGACCGGGTTGGTGACCGGGTACCCGTCGATCTTCATCTCGACGATGGCTGCGTGCACCAGCCGCACATCGAGGCGCTCGATGCCGCTCTCCCAGCGGATCCGCTCCTCGGCATCCCGCAGCGCCTGATCCTGCACGCGCTCGACGATCCGTTCCAGCTCCGGGTCGGAAAGCGGGGCGCGCGGCTCGTCGCGGCGGATGGTGATCCGCGAGGTGATGCCCTTCACCAGCTCGCCGGCGATACCGATCACCGCCGCCTCGGCCCGTCGACCGGCCATCGCTTCTGCGTCGGCGAGGGCGCGGGCGCAGTTCCTCACCACCGCGTCGATATCGGTCACCGTGCCACTCTGCATGTGGGTCAGCCCCTGCCGATGGCGTCCACTGCCGCGGACCCTGCCAGCCAGCAGGGCGTCCTCGCCGTCATGCTCGACTGATACGACCAGGGCCTTGGCGTACTCCGTCCCGATGTCCAGGGCGGTGATCGCGGAAGCGTCGCCGGTCCCCTGCCTAAGACGGCCCACGACACGCCCGATCACCTGCTGCATGCCGGCCGCCGTGCTCAGCTCGCCTCGATGCGCTGGAGAGATTCCAGCGCCCGGCGTGCCGCCTCACTGAGCGCCTCGTCGAGCCGGGCCGGGTCCTTGCCCCCCGCCTGCGCCAGATCCGGTCTGCCGCCGCCGCCCCCGCCGATCAGCGGCGCCACCTCGCGAATGATGGCCGCAGCGTCGAATCCCTCGGCCGCCAGGTCGCGGCTGGCCGCGATCAGCAGCGCCGCCTGCCCATCCCCGGAGCCGGCCGCGACCACCACGAAGCGTCCGGCCATCGATCGGAGATCGTCGGCGAGTTCGCGCAGCAGCGACGCGGTGGCCTCGGGATACGAACCGACGATGACCTTGGTCTCTCCGGCCTGTTGCGCCTCCGCCAGCGCGCCGGCGGCATCCAGGCGGCGGTCCGGCGCGGACTGGCGGTTACCGCGCTCGGCATCCCGCAGCCGGTCGAGCAGCGCCTCGACGCGCATCGGGACCCGCTCCTCCGACGCGCCGAGCAGCCGGGCCGCGGCGTGCAGGGCCTCCAGGCGCTCCGCCACCAGGTCATCGGCGGATTCTCCGGTCACCGCCTCGATCCGCCGCAGGCCGGCGCCGACGCTCGACTCGCTGGTGATCCGCACCGACCCGATCTCGCCGGTGGCCGACACATGCGTGCCGCCGCACAGCTCGCGGCTGTACCCGTCGACCTCGATCACGCGCACGGCCTCGGGCAGGTATTTCTCGCCGAAGAACATGTCGGCCCCCAGGGCCTGCGCCTCGCTGAGCGACATGATCCGCGGGCGAACGGTTGCGTTGCGGCGGACCTGCGCGTTCACGCTGCGCTCCACCTCCCGCAGCAGCTCTCGCGGAGTGGCTTGCTGACCGGGATGATCGAAGCGCAGCCCGTCAGGTGAGACGCGGCTGCCTGCCTGCTTGGCCTGCTCGCCCAGCACGTCTCGCAGCGCGCGGTGCAGGAGATGCGTGGCGGTGTGGTTGCGTGCCGCCGCTGATCGGCGACCGGCGTCGACCTCGGCACGTGCCTCCTCGCCAACGGCAAACCCGCCGGCGCCCGCCCCGATATGGAGGATCGCGGTCCCCGCACGCTGTGTGTCGTCGACCCTGAAACGGCCGGCGTCGCCGATGAGCTCACCCCGATCGCCCACCTGGCCACCTCCCTCCGGATAGAACGGCGTGTGCTCGAGGACGACGACCTCCCGGTCGTCGGCAAGCTGGCTGATGGCCAGCACACGCCCGACGCCACGTGTCTCGTTCGGATAGCCGGTGAATTCGGTGACGAGCTCACGGATGCCGTCGGGGACGCGGAGCTGCGCTCGCTCGCCGCCACGCGACCGATCTCGCTGGGCAGCCATCGCCGCCTCGAAGCCGCCGCGATCGACGGTCACCCCGGACTCGGCGGCGATCTCCACGGTGAGGTCGATCGGGAAGCCGAACGTGTCGTGCAGCCGGAAGGCCTCGCTGCCGGTGAGCACGCCGCTCGGCCCGGCCGCACCGACGAGCTCGGCAAGTCGCTGGGTTCCCGCCTCCAGCGTGCGGGCGAACTTCCGCTCCTCGGCGTCGACGACAGCCAGGACCGCCTCCCTCCGCTCGGCGAGCTGTGGGTAGGCGTCGCCCATGACCGAGATCACCGCGTCGCATGTTTCGGCCAGGACCGGCCGGGTGATGCCCATCAGACGCAGGTGCCGGACGGCGCGCCGCATGATCCGGCGCAGCACGTAGCCAGCACCGTCATTCGCCGGCTCGACCCCCTCGGCGATCAGAAAGGTCATCGCACGACTGTGGTCGGCGACCACTTGGTAGCTGAAGCGCTCCGCCTCCACGTCCTCGGGCCGGTGACTGAGGTGGGCGGCGAGCCGATCGATGATCGGAGTGAAGAGGTCGGTCCGGTAGTTGCTGTCGACCCCCTGCAGAACGCTCGCGATGCGCTCGAGGCCCATGCCGGTGTCGACGCTCTGCATCGGGAGCGGCGTCAGCGTGCCGTCCTCGGCAGCGTCGAACTGCATGAAGACCAGGTTCCAGACCTCCAGGTAGCGCGGACAGGTCTCGGAGTGGTCGGGGATGCAGTGCGGCCCCTCGCTGAGCTCCGGGCCTCGATCGTAGTGGATCTCCGAGCAGGGCCCGCACGGCCCGGTGTTCGCCATCCGCCAGAAGTTCTTCTCGTCACCGGCGCCCACGTTTCCCCATCGGGCGATTCGCTCCGGCGGCAGCCCGATCTCCTCGGTCCAGACCCGATGCGCCTCATCGTCATCTGTGTACACCGTGGCTGCCAGTCGCTCGCCGGGGATCCCGAACTCCTCGGTGAGCAGCTCCCACGCCCAGTGGATCGCGTCGCGCTTGAAGTAGTCGCCGAAGCTCCAGTTGCCGAGCATCTCGAAGAGGGTCTGATGCCGCGGCGTACGGCCCACCTCCTCGAAGTCATTGTGCTTGCCGGCCACGCGCAGCACCGGCTGGGCATCGACCGCGCGGGTGTAGGCTCGGCGCTCCTCGCCGGTCAGCACCCGCTTGAACTGCACCATGCCGGAGTTCACGAACAGGAGAGTCGGATCGTCACTCGCGAGCAGGGGTGCGGCGGGCACCCGGGTGTGGGCGCGCAACTCGAAGAAGCGCTGGAAGCGCTCGCGGATCTCGGCTGCGCGGAGAGGCTCCATGTGCTGGTGCGGATGCCCTTTCACGACGAGAGCCGGCGTGACCGGCTCTCGAGCTGACTGGTCGCCGCGGAACGTGCCTAGGGCGTCGCACCCTCGGCCGCGGACCCGGGCGCATTGCCGGACGCGTTCCCAGAGCGCATCTCCGCCCGGGCCTGCTCAGCCGCCACGCGCCCCTCGTTGACCGCCTCGCCGAATGCCGTGCGCTTGTCCTCGACGAACTCGCCGAGCTGCTCCCGAAGCTCATCGCCCGACTCTGGTGCCACCAGGAGGCCGACGGCGGCGCCGACCACGGCACCGATGACCACTCCCACCAGGAAGCTGCCGATTCCGGAATCCTTCATGGGTACCGCTCGTCCTCTCGTGTTTCGCCTGATTCTACCGGCCCGACTGAAGCGCGTCGCGGGAGTGCCGCCAGGTCCACCTCGTCGAGCGTCCGTTGCAGCGCGTTCATCAGGTCGTTCAGGCGATCGAGCTTGACGGCGACATCCTCACTCAGCACCTCGAGATTGCCGGCCAGCTCGCGCCCATGGGCCAGAATCGGTCTCAGCTCCTCTTCCGTCAGCGAGGTGACCCGTCGCGCCTCGCCGACCAACGCTCTCGCCTCCCGGAGCAGAGGCAGGGCGGCAACCGCCAGGAGCAGCAGCGCCGCCCCGACCAGCAGCAGGCCGATGCCGACGCCCAGGTTGAAGACGACGGTCACGCCGTCCATGGCCGCCTCACGACTGCACGCTGCGTGCGGGGAGGAGTGCGGAGAGCAGCGCGGCGACGAGCATCGCCAGTTGCGCCGCCACGCTGGCCGCCGCGAAGTGGTAGTCGCCGATGCGCAGCAGGTCCAGGCCCAAGCGGCCCCCGACCAGGTCGCCGACGATCGTGCCGACCAACGCGGCCAGCGCGAGGGTCAGCGCCATGCGGCCCCATCGCCCCCTGACCAGGATGAAGGCGGAGAGGTTGATCGCCGTGGTAAGGACGGTCAGCAGGATCCAGGGCGTCATCCGTCTCACGCCGCGGACGCCGACGGGCGCGCTCCGCCGCGCGAGATCCGCGCGCCACCCAGGCATTCGTCTCCACGGTAGAAGACCGCTGCCTGACCGGGCGCCGGGGCCCAGACCGGTGTGGCGGTCTCGACCGCAAGACGCCCCGAGCCCAGCATCGCCACCTCGCAGGGCGTCTCGGCGCCGCGGTGGCGAATTCGGACCGTGGCCTCGAAGCGGGCCTCAGGTGGCTCGCCCGCCACGAATCGTGGATCCACGGCCACGAATCCGCCGGCGGCCACGTCGTCACGGGCGCCGACCACCACCTCGTTGGTCTCCGGCCGCACCTCGCGCACATAGAGCGGGGTCCCCCGCGCCACCCCGAGCCCATGCCGCTGGCCAACGGTGTAGTGCGCGTAGCCGGAATGCGTGCCGAGCCACTCGCCGCGAGCATCGACGATCGGGCCGGGCGTGCCCGCGTACGCGCGGCGCTCCGCGAGGAGGGCCCGATAGTCGCCGGCCGGCACGAAGCAGATCTCCTGGGACTCCGGCTTCTCGGCGGTGGGCAGGCCGAGGTCGGCTGCGATGGCACGCACCCGCGGCTTGGTGAGCGCACCGAGCGGGAAGCGAGTCGCCGCCAGCTGCTCCTGGCCGAGGACCCACAGGAAGTAGGTCTGATCCTTCGCGGGGTCCGCCGCGCGGAGCAGGCGCCACCGGCCGTCCCGGATCTCCACCCGGGCGTAGTGGCCGGTCGCGACCTGCTGCGCCTGGTAGGCCGCCAGCCCACGGTTCAGCAGCTCATCGAACTTGATGTACTGGTTGCATGCCTGACAGGGGTTCGGTGTGGCGCCGGCCAGGTACTCATCGGCGAAGGCGTCGATCACCCGTTCGCCGAACTGGCGCTCGACGTTGAGGATGAAGAACGGGATGCCGACGATCTGAGCCACTCGCCGAGCGTCATCGGCCGCATCCGGGGAGCAGCACGAGCGCTTGTGCTCGAACCCCTCGCCACGATCCGGATGCGTGCGCATCCAGACGCCGATCACCTCGTTGTCTGCGTCAGCCGCGAGGAGAGCCGCCGCCACACTCGAGTCGACCCCGCCGCTCATGGCAGCCACGATGCGTGCCACGTTCAGGCGGACGCCGTCGCCGGCAGCGGCGTGCGATCGCCCCTCAGCCGTGCGAGGCAGTCGACGATGATCTCACCCGCGACTTCAACCTCGCCGGCGGTGGTGTCACGCCCGATCGTCAGCCGCAGCGCGCCGCGGGCGCGGTCCGGTGCCACCCCCATCGCCAGCAGGACGTGGCTCGGATCGGTGCTTCCCGAGGCACATGCGGAGCCGGTCGACGTCTCCACGCCGGCCAGGTCGAGGGCGGCCACCAGGTCGGCGCCGTCGACGCCGTCGATCAGGAAGCTGGCGTTGTTCGGCAGGCGCCGATCGGGATCGCCGCTGAGGGCCACCCCCGGCAGGCTGAGCAGCCGGTCGACCAGTCCGTCCCGGAGCTCGGCTTCGCGTCCGTTCTGCCGATCACGCTGCGCCATGTCGTCGTGGACGAGACCGAGCGCCACGGCGAAGGCCACCGCGCCGGCGACGTTCTCCGTCCCAGCCCGCCGCTGACGTTCCTGGGCGCCGCCCTGCAGCTGCGGCAGCAGGCTGGTCCCTCGGCGCACGAAGAGCGCTCCGATCCCCTTTGGACCGTAGAGCTTGTGTCCGGACAGGCTTAGCAGATCGACCCCCAGCCGATCGACATCGAGCGGCTGTGAGACTGCCGCCTGGACCGCATCGGTATGGAACAGGACGCCGCGCTCACGGCAGATGCCACCGATGTCTGCGATCGGCTGCAGGGTCCCCACCTCGTTCTGCCCGTAGACCATCGACACCAAGCTCGTCCGCTCGGTGATCGCCGCTCTGACGGCCTCCGGATCGACGCGGCCGAGTCGATCGACACCGACATACGTCACCTCGAAGCCCTGTCGCTCGAGCACCTGGCAGGTGTGCAGCACCGCCTTGTGCTCGACGGCGCTGGTCACGATGTGGCGTCCCCGCGCGCTGGCGGCCCAGGCCGCGCCCTTGATCGCGAGGTTATCGGCCTCCGACCCGCCGCTGGTGAAGATGATCTCGCGCGGCTCCGCGCCAAGGATGCGGGCAGCCGTCTCGCGTGCCTCGTCGAGCGCCTGGCGCGCGCGTCGCCCGGAAGCGTGGATGCTCGACGGGTTGCCGAACCGCTCGGTCAGGTACGGGAGCATCGCCTCCACCACGCGCGCATCGGTTGGCGTGGTGGCCGCATGGTCGAGGTAGATGGGCATCTCGAGCGCGATTATAGGTGCGGCGAAGGCCGGCCCCCGGAGGAGCCGGCCTTCGTGCGGGAAGTTGGCCGAGCGAGCGGTCAGGGCTTGACGACGCTGATCCTCGTCGACCAGTTGGCGAGCGCGCCGCGGGTGTCGCCGCACTTGAAGCCCGAGGCGACCCATGCCTTGAGCGTGCACGACTGCGCGATGTACTCGTTGGCGATGAAGACCGAGTCACCCACCGCCTGCGCCGCCCCGTAGTCGCCCCACCGCGTGCGCGGTGGATTGCCGACGAAGGCCTTGTAGCCGGTGAATCCGTCATCGGGGCCCACGCCGGCCGCGGCCACGTGAACGTCGCCGACGCCCCACGCGTTGACCGTGGCGTAGCCGGCGCTCGGGTACCAGCTATGGCCGAAGATGGTGAAGCCGAGCACGCCCCGACCGCTGCTGGTGACCGCCACCGTGGGCATCGTCAGGTCGCTGTTGGCCAGTGCGAGCCGGGCATCGGTCTTCACGCTGGCCCGGATCACTCCGTTGGCGATCCAGGGCTTGACCACGTAGTAGGCGATGCCGGCCTCTCGCTGGCCGCTGACTGCCACCGCCGTGCCGAGCGCCCCGTAGAGCAGGCCGCCCGCGTAGGCGGTCTGCTGCATGCGGGAGTCGAGTGAATCGGGGTGAGACAGCTTCTCGTTGTGCTTCGGCTCGCCGGTCGAGTCGAAGAAGTACGTCCAGCACCCCTTGCCGAAGGGCGTGACCATCTTCGTGTCGTTCAGGCACTCGCGCAGCGGGGTCGGGCCAGGCTTTTGGTCCACCAGCGGCGGAATCGAGTACCGCTTCACCGCGAGCTGGGTGTTGCTCAGGCGAAGCGCCGGGGAGCCGGTGGTGAGCGATCGGGTGTTCGTCACCGCCCAAGCGACGATCGTCTGCGACGAGCCGTTCCCGTTTGCCTCGGGCGCGGCGTTCGAGCTCAGGAAGTACTCGGTCCCGCTCGCCTCGGCCGACCATTGGCTATCGGGCGAGATCGCCGGCCAGACAGTGAAGCCGGGGTTGCCGGACACCATGCGCGGGGTGTTCATGTGCACCATCCGGACCCACGTCGCGCCGGAGGCGAGCTGCGCCTTGCTGAAGGCGTAGATGTTCGCGCTCTGGAACGCCGGTCCGAAGAAGTCGTACTCGTTGGTGCTGATGTACAGGCCGTACGCATCCGCACCGATGTGGGGGTAGTCCGGGAAGCAGGCGCGCGGGTTCGTGACGCCGGCGCCGGTGCTGGTCCCCGGGTTGCAGCGATGGTTGGGGGTGCCCTGCGTGCCGTCGTTCTGTCCCGGCACCCGGTAGATGTTCCAGTCACCGCGCGGATCGGACGTCCTGCTGACCGCGATGTCGATCGTGCTGCGGCCGGTGTTCGCCCCGGTCGAGGGGACAACCTCGAGGGTGAAGAGCACGAAGAAGAAGCGCTGGGTGCTCGCGTCGTACAGGCAGATCGGGTCGATCACGTCCGGGCCGATCGCGCCGGTGGTCCGGTTGATGGCGGCCGGATAGCCGAAGAAAGTGTTCAGATCGACCACCGGACCGGCCGCGGCGCCGGCGGTGGTGTAGACCCGCATCACGCTGTTGACACCCTCGACGACCCACCCGTTGCCGACGCACAGTGCCTGGTCGGGCGGCTCGAGCGACCACTGGTTGCCATTGTTCGCATAGCGCTGGTCGTGGAAGTTGAGACCCTGCCAGCTGCGGGTCAGGTTGGCATTGTTGCCGGACAAGGCCGCAGAGCCTGCGGCGTCCGCCGGACCGGTTGCCGACGTCCCGCTCTCCAGCGGCCGTGACGAGGGACGAAGCTCACGCGAGCGCGGGCTCGGTGCGGCGGCGGATGACATGGCACGCGCGGTCGGCCGGGTGGTACCGGCGCGGGCGATCAGCCGCGTCACCGAGGTCGGGGCCGCCGCGGCGGACGGTTGTGCACCGCGACCGGCCGCGCTGGCCGGGATCGCGGAGAAGAGGCTGACAACCAACGTTACGACGAGCGCCGGAACGATGCCTCTGCGAGAACGCATGCAACACCTCGTGGATCGGGAAATGGGCACGAATGGGTACGAATCGAGGCTCAGGGAGGCGGCCCGGTCAACGCACCAAAGGCAACTCTCCTCCCTCATTGACGCGCTCGAGCAGGCATGTTGAGCGGGCTCAGCTGCGCCGGCGCGGCAGGTGTACCACGCTCGACGGCCACAGCGCAATGGAATCCGGCGCGGATGGCCGCAGATCGGGAATGGTGTTGACCGCCGGCACCAGGTAGACGCGCGGTTCCGGGCCGCTACCGCGCCGCGGCGTCGCCGAGGCGCAGCCCGACCTCCTCGAGCTGCGCGTCCGTAACCGGCGAGGGGGCTCCCATCAGCAGGTCGCTCCCGGACTGTGTCTTGGGGAAGGCCATCACTTCGCGAATGTTCTCCTGGTCGGCAAACAGGGCTGCCCATCGGTCGAGACCGATGGCGATCCCGCCGTGCGGCGGTGCACCGTACTCGAGCGCCTCCAGGAGCGCGCCGAACTCGTCTCGCATCGCCTCGGTGGTGTGGCCCATCAGGCGGAACGCGCGTTCCAGGACTTCGCGACGGTGGATCCGGATCGAGCCGCCGCCCAGCTCCCATCCGTTCAGCACGATGTCGTACTGCTGCGCGTGCACACTGCCCGGATCGGACTCCAGGCGGTCCGCCTCCTCCCAGACCGGGGCGCTGAACGGGTTATGTGTCGCGTCCCAGCGGGACAGGGCGGCGTCCCAGGTGAACATCGGAAACCTGTGAACCCACACGTAGGCGAGCGTGTTCGGATCGCGCAGCCCGAGCCGGTCCCCCATCTCGAGGCGCAGTCGACCGATCGCCTCCGCCGCCCGGTGTCGATCGGCGTCGGCAACCATCAGCAGCAGGTCGCCCGGCTCGGCCTCGGTCGCCTCGATCATGCCTTCCGCCGCAACGTCCAAGAAGCGGGCCGCCGGGCCGCGCAACTTGCCGTCCGGCTCGACCGCGAGGTGCACCAGCCCCTTCGCGCCGCTTGCGCGCGCGATGTCCTGCAGCTCATCGAGCTCGCGGCGGGAGTAGCCGGCGCAGCCCGCTGCCCGGAGAGCGAGCACCGCACCGCCGGACGCGATGGCGTCGCTGAACACGCGGAATTCCGTGTCGCCCACCGCATCGGTCAGGTCAACCAGCTCCATGCCGAAGCGGATATCGGGCTTGTCCGATCCGTAGCGGGCGATGGCCTGCTCATACGTGAGGCGCGGGATCGGCGTTTCGAGGATCGGCCTATCCGGGAGGGTGTCGCGTGTCACGTCGAGCACGATGCGCTCGACCGTCTCCATCACGTCGAGCTCCGACACGAAGCTCATCTCCAGGTCGAGCTGGGTGAATTCCGGCTGCCGGTCGCCGCGTAGGTCCTCGTCGCGGAAGCAGCGTGCCAGCTGGTAGTAGCGGTCGTAGCCGGCAACCATCAGCAGCTGTTTCAGCATCTGCGGAGACTGGGGCAGCGCGTAGAAGCGCCCGGGCTGGAGCCGGCTCGGAACGATGAAGTCCCGCGCTCCCTCCGGGGTGCTGCGGATCAGCGACGGCGTCTCGATCTCGACGAAGGCATCGGCCTCGAGCCTGCGGCGGATCGAGCTGGCCAGGCGCGCCCGAAGCAGCATCTGCGATTGCATCGGCGGCCGGCGCAGGTCGATATATCGGTAGCGCAGGCGGTGCGCCTCATCGAGCCCCTCCTGCTCCTCGTTGACGTAGAACGGCGGAACGCGGCTCGGGTTGAGCACCTGCAGCTCGTC
>JALYXZ010000215.1 GCA_030946825.1 Chloroflexota bacterium
CGCCGGGGCCGGAGTCCGCCGCGAGCGGCGCCACGTGGCCTATCCGCTGCTGCTGGCGGTCATCGGCCTGGTGGCGATCGGAGTGGTGATGGTCTACTCCGCCTCCAGCGTGCAGGGCTATTTCCGCGCCGACGACCCGTCGCTGTACGTCATCCAGCAGGCGCTGTGGGCCGGCCTCGGGCTGGCCGGCATGTATCTGTTCAGCCGGGTCGACTTCCGGCTGCTCCGCTACCTCGCCATCCCGGTGTACGTGGCCACCATGCTGATGCTGGTCGCCGTCCTGGTGCCGGGAATCGGCACCTCGGTCGCCGGCTCGCGTCGCTGGATCGACCTGCCGCTGATCGGCGGGTTCCAGCCGGCAGAGGTGGCCAAGTTCGCGATCTGCCTGTATCTGGCCCACTGGCTCGACAGGCGCGGCCGCGCGGCGGCCAGCTTCTGGAACG
Source organism: Chloroflexota bacterium (assembly GCA_030946825.1). Taxonomy (GTDB): domain Bacteria; phylum Chloroflexota; class Limnocylindria; order QHBO01; family QHBO01; genus QHBO01. The sequence goes on from JALYXZ010000215.1 coordinate 444, forward strand.
GGTTCGTGCCCTTTGGGCTGCTGGTGGCGCCGGGGTTCGCGCTGATCGCCATCGAGCCCGACCTGGGGACCGCCGGGGTGTACGTCCTGGCGGCCCTGGCGATCTTCTTCATGGCCGGGGCGAACCTCGTGTATCTGGGGCTCATCGGTGGGGGAGTCGGTGCTGCGGCGACGGCGATGGTGCTCGCCACGCCGTACCAGCTGACCCGGGTCCAGACCTTCCTCAATCCCGAGCGCGACCCGCTAGGTGCCGGCTACAACGCGCTCCAGTCGCTGATGGCCCTGGCGTTGGGCGGGATCACGGGGCTCGGGCTGGGCGCCAGCAAGCAGAAGTACCTCTATCTCCCCGCCCCGTCGACCGACTTCATCTTTGCGATCATTGGCGAGGAGTGGGGTCTGATCGGCACCATCGCCGTGGTGGCGCTGTTCGTGGTGATCGCCTACCAGGGCTATCGGATCGCGGTCACCGCACCCGACACTTTCTCCGGGCTGCTGGCGGCGGGGATCACGACCTGGCTGGTGACCCAGGCCTGCATCAACATGATGGTGGTCACCGCGCTGATGCCGGTCACCGGCATCCCACTACCGTTCATCAGCTATGGGGGCTCGGCCCTCATCATCAACCTCGTGGCGGTCGGCGTCCTGCTGTCCATCAGCCGCGAGACCACGCAGTCAGGATCTCTGCTCGATGCGGTGTTCGGTATCGGGCGGCGGGACAGGCGGGCACATCTACCCCGCGCTGGCCGTCGCGCGGGCCCTGCGCGACGCACGGCCCGACCTTGAGCTCAGCTATATCGGTGGCGCCCGCGGCCTTGAGCGGCGGATCGTCGGGGGCGGCGCCCTGCCCTATCACCAGCTCGTGGTTCGCTCGCTGCGCACCACCGGGCGCGACGTCCACCTGGTCCTCGACCCACTGCGCCTGGCAGTCTCCGCTCCGCAGGCCTGGACGCTCCTCGGGCGCATTCGTCCGGCGGCGGTCTTCACCACCGGCGGCTACCTCGCCCTGCCGCTGGTGCTCGCCGCCCGCGCGCGACGGATCCCGACCCTGCTGTGGGAGGGAAACGTGATCCCCGGACGTGCCACCCGGACCATCGGCCGGTACGCCACGCGGGTGGCCGTCTCCTTCCCGCCGACCCTTGCCGCCTTCCCGAGGCGCGCCTTCCTGTCGGGGACGCCGATCCGCTCGTTCGAGGGGATCGGTCGAGCCGACGCCCGCGCTGCGCTCGGTGTCCAGCCCGACGATCGGCTGCTGCTCGTGTTCGGCGGCTCGCAGGCGGTGGCCCGCTTCAGCGGAGCGCTGCTGGGAGCGCTCCCCGAGCTGCTCTCCGGCTGGCGCATCCTGCATCTCGCCGGCGAGACCGGGATGGGCGACGCGCGGGCTGCGCGTGACGGGCTCGATCCGAGCCTTCGCGACCGATATCGCCCGGAGCCGTTCCTGACCGATGGGATGGCGGAGGCGCTGGTCGCCGCCGACCTGGTGCTTGGCCGTGCCGGCTCTTCCACGTGCGCCGAGCTCGCTGCCGTGGGAGTCGCCTCGATCCTGGTTCCGTACCCCTACGCCGGCGCTCATCAGCATGCCAACGCCGCGTGGCTCGAGGGTCAGGGCGCCGCGGTTCTCATCCCCGACGCCGAGCTCACCAGCGCGGTGCTGTCCTCGCTGGCGGCGGATCTCCGCGACGACGAGCGGCGGGCCCGGATGGCGGCCGCGGCGCGGCATGCCGGACGCCCCGACGCCGCGCGCCGCATCGCCGATGAGCTGCTGGCGATGGCGACAGGTGCGCCGCTCCCGTCCCTGGAGGTCCCGGCATGAGCGCCGGGGCGAGCGGGGTCGCGCTGGAACGCAGCCTCGAGGCGCTCGATCTGCTGGCGGCCGAGCGCGGCCTGCACCTCGAGCGGGACGTGCCGGTCGGGCCGCTCACCACGCTTCGGGTCGGGGGGCCTGCCGATCGGCTGCTCACGCCCAGGACTCGGGACGAGCTGCTCGCCGCGCTGTCGCTGGCCCGCGACGCGGGCGTCTCGCCGTTCGTGCTCGGCAACGGGAGCGACGTCGTCGTCGCCGACGCGGGGATCCGGGGCCTGGTGGTCCGCAATCGCGCGCGCGCGATTGCGATCGATCCTGCGAGTGATCGATCGCGGCTGCAGGTCGACTCCGGAACGCCGATGGCCCTGCTCGTCAGGCGGGTTGCCTCCGAGGCGCTCGCCGGTCTGGCGTTCGGGATCAGCATTCCCGGCTCGCTGGGCGGTGCGGTGTGGGCCAATGCCGGTGCGCACGGCGGCGAGATACGCAACGTGCTGCAGGAGGTCGAGGCCTGGGACCCGGTGACCGGCGCTGCGGCCTGGCTCGCCGCGGCGGCCTGCGGCCTCGCCTATCGCGAGTCGCGCTTCAAGCACAGCGCGGAGGTGATCCTCGCCGCTCGCCTTGCCCTTCGGCCGGGCGATGCGGAGCTGATCGCTGCGGAGATCGCCGCGCATCAGGAGCAGCGGCGCGCGACGCAGCCGCTCGCGGACCAGAACGCGGGCAGCGTGTTCCGCAATCCGCCCGGTGACCACGCCGGTCGGCTGATCGAGGCCGCCGGTGGGAAGGGGATGCGTCACGGCAGCGCGTCGGTTAGCTCGCTGCATGCGAACTTCATCGTGGCTGACCGCGGGGGCAGCGCCGCCGATGTTCGGCAGCTCGGTGACCGCCTGCGCGCCATCGTCGCGGAGCGCTTCGGAGTGGAGCTCGACTACGAGATCGACTTCGTCGGCGACTGGACGGCACCCGATCCAGCAGGCGGGCGGACGTGACTCGGCTGCGGGTCGGCATCTTCGCGGGCGGGCGCTCCGCGGAGCACGAGGTGAGCGTCAGCTCGGCGGAGTCGGTGCTGCGCGCCATCGACCGGGACCGCTTCGAGCCCTACCTGATCTACATCGACCGTGACGGTCGCTGGCATCTTCCGCAGGGGCCAGCACCGGTGCTGGCGGAGGGCTCACTGGCCGGCCTGGTCGGCACCGAGACGCCGGCCGACGTCGTCCGCCATCCGATCGCCGAGCCGGGCCTGCCCACCCGGGCGACGGGTCCCGAGGGCGCGCTCCAGCCGCGCGCGGCGCTGCGCTCGCTCGCCGACACGATTGACATCGCCTTTCTCGTGCTCCACGGCCCGTTTGGCGAGGACGGCACCCTGCAGGGTTTCCTCGAGATGGCCGGCATTCCGTACACCGGCGCAGGCGTGCTGGCCAGCGCGGTGGCGATGGACAAGGTCGTCTTCAAGGACCTGATGCGCGGACACCGGCTGCCGGTGCTTGATGCCGTCTGGTTCCGCCGCTCGACCTGGCGCACCGCGCCAGACGGCGTGCTGGCCGAGATCGTCTCCCGCCTGGGAGCGCGGAGCGTGGTCAAGCCGGCGCGGCTTGGCAGCAGCGTGGGGATGACCCTGGCGCACGCCCGCGACGAGCTACCGGCGGCGCTCGACGAGGCGTTCCGTCACGACAGCAAGGTGATCGTGGAGGCGTACCTGGCGAATGCGCGCGAACTCGAATGCGGGGTGCTCGGCAACGACCAGCCGGTCGTCTTCGAGCCCGGCGAGGTGCGCAGCCACCACGAGCTGTATGACTACGAGGCCAAGTACGTCGAGGGGCTTGCCGACGTGATTCCACGCGCGGCCATCGAGCCGGAGCTCGCGGCGCGCGTCAAAGAGTGTGCGCTGGCCGCGTATCGGGCGGTCGACGCCGCCGGGCTGGCGCGGATCGACTTCCTGGTCGCCGGCGATGACCTCTTCGTGTCGGAGATGAACACGCTTCCCGGATTCACCCTGACCAGCATGTATCCCAAGCAGGCGGAGCTGGCGGGCCTGCCCTTTCCCGACCTGATCGCGACGCTGATCGAGCTCGGCCTGGCGGCCGGCACCGACGGGCGCACGCCTTCAGCCGTCGACATTCCGGAGACGGACCGATGAGCGGCGCTCGGCCGACGCGCCATCGGCGTGGTGCCCACCGGATCCGGCCAAAGAGCGCGCGGCGTCCCCTGCGACGCCGCCTGCCGTCGGCAGCCCGACTGGCTGCTGCGGCGATGCTGGTCGCGGCGATCGCGCTGCTGGCTGCGCTGACCGCCGGGCCGTGGCTGCGCGTCGCCCGCGCCAGCTGGCAGGGAGAACGCTACACGCCGACCGAGCAGGTCGCCGCGGCGGTGCAGCCGGCGACCGGCCAGAGCCTCTTCACGCTCGACACCGCACAGCTGGCAGATCGCCTGCGAGCGCTCCCGGCGGTGGCCGATGCGCGCGTGGACGCACGACTTCCCGACGAGCTGCGGGTGGAGATCACCGAGAAGCGGCCGGCGGCCGTCTGGCAGACGAGCGCGGCCCGGCTGATCGTGGCCGGCGACGGCACCGTGATCGGGGCTCTGGCGGTCAGCGCGGAGCTGCCCGGCGAGCTCTCGCGGCTGCCGCTGGTCGACGATCGGCGCACCGCGTCGCGGGACATCATCGTCGGAGATCGCTTGCCGGCCGGCAGCGTGGGCACCGCCCTGCAGCTTGCCGCGCTGGACCCGGCGAGCATGGGATCGAGCAGCCGCCAGGTGAGCGTCCTGATCGACGACCAGTATGGCTTCGTGGTCGTCTCGGCGCGCCCCGACTGGAGCGCGGCATTCGGCTTCTACGGCCTCGACAGGAGCAACTCGCCGGCGGCCAGCGGAGCACAGATCCGGGCGCAGGTCGATGCCGTTCGCACCCTGTTCGCCAACCGCGCGGAGTCAACGATCGCCTGGGTCGATGCCCGGAATCCGGGAAAGGTATATTTCCGTGCCAAGGGCTGAAACCGGCGATGGCGCCATGATGCTGGGCTCGGTCCGCGAATCCTCTGCAGCGGTGCGTTCCCCGATGTGGCTGCCCCTGATCGGTCTGGTGCTCGGCGTCGTGCTGGGGCTCGTGCTCAACGTCAACGTCGGGGCCGACCTGGCCCGATACTCCGCGGTCGGCATCCTGGCCGGGCTCGACTCGGTGCTGGGCGCCGTCCGCGCGGAGCTCGACGCCCACTATGACAACCGGGTCTTTCTCTCTGGCTTCGTCACCAACGCGCTGGTCGCGGTGGCGCTGACCTACGTGGGGGATCGGCTGGGAATCGACCTCTACCTCGTTGCGCTCTTTGCCTTCGGGCTGCGCATCTTCCAAAACGTGGCGTTGATTCGGCGCCACTTCCTGTAGGCTCGGACGAAGCGGGCGCCGCGTGGGGGCGCCTGCGGCACGGAGGCAGATTGGACAGGGAAACGGTGCTGGTCGGCATCGATGCCGGCACGACCAAGGTCACGACCCTCATCGGCGAGGTTGGCCGTTCCGGGGACGTGAACATCATCGGCTACGGCATTGCGCCGTCGGTCGGGATGAAAAAGGGGATGGTCGCCAACATCGACCAGACCGTGAACTCGATCGCCTCGAGCATCGAGAAGGCCGAGCGCCTGTCCGGCTACAAGATCAGCTCGGCCTTCGTGAGTGTCGGCGGCAGTCACATCGGCAGCCAGAACAGCCGTGGGGTGGTCGCCGTCAGTGGGCACAAGCGCGAGGTGAGCCGCGAGGACGTCGCGCGCGCCACCGAGGCGGCCAAGGCGGTGCAGGTACCCAGCAACCGGGAGATGCTCCACGTGCTCCCGCGCGGCTATATCGTCGACGGGCAGGAGGGGATCAAGGATCCGCTCGGCATGAGCGCCGTCCGCCTGGAGGTCGAGACCCACATCGTTGCCGGCGCGTCTACCAGCGTGCAGAACCTCACCAAGTGCATCACCCAGGCGAACGTGCAGATCGACGAGCTGGTGATCAGCTCTCTGGCCGCGGCCGAGGCGACGCTGACCGATACCGAGAAGGAGCTCGGGGTGGTGGTGGTCGACATCGGCGGCGGGACGACCGATATCGCCGTTTTCGCCGATGGCGCGATCTACCACTCCGCGGTTCTGCCGGTGGGCGCGATCAATGTCACGAATGACGTGGCGATCGGTCTGCGCACCAGCCTCAACCTCGCGGAGGAGATCAAGATCAAGCACGGCACGGCCAGCCTCGCGGACGTGCAGCCGCAGGAGCTGCTTAACGTCGCGGTCCTCGGCGACGGCGGCGGACAGACGATACAGCGCCGCCGGCTGTCGGAGATCATCGAGGCTCGCATGAGCGAGATCTATGCGCTCGTCCGCGAGGAGGTGCAGCGATCCGGGCATGCGGGCATGTTGCCCGCCGGGGTCGTGCTCACCGGCGGGGGAGCTCGCATCCAGGGCGCCGCGGAGCTCGCGCGCGACGTGCTCGAGATGCCGGTCCGGATCGGCGCCCCACAGGGCGTCGGCGGCCTGATGGATCAGCTCTCGAATCCCGCTTTTGCGACCCCGATCGGCCTCCTGCTGTGGGGAGCGAACCACGTCGGCGGCGAGGCGATCGAGTACCACAACGGCAGCCCGGTGGGCGCCGGCGTCGGACGGGTCATGGACTGGGTCAAGGGCCTCTTCCCCGGCTGACCCGCCGCCGCGCGGCCGAGCGCCCGTCTGCTCGTCGCGCTTCTCGTCGCGCTGCTCGTCGCGCGGTGTGGATAACCGTGTTGACACCGCGTGGAGAAATCGAACGCCCGGCCGATGTTCGTGGACGAATTGGGCCGCGCGACACGCTGCCCGGCCGGTAGAATCGGTCACACCCGCGAGGCGTCGGGTCATGACCTCCAGACCTGCAGGAGAACCCAATGCCGCTCCGCTCGGACGCAGAGAACTTCGCACTGATCAAGGTCATCGGTGTCGGCGGCGGCGGAAGCAATGCCGTGAACCGGATGATCCGCGCGGAGATGATGGGCGTGGAGTTCATCGCGGTGAACACGGATGCCCAGGCGCTGCTCCAGAGTGATGCACCTCACAAGATCCGGATCGGCGACAAGCTGACCCGCGGCCTGGGTGCCGGAGCGGACCCAGGCGTCGGGCAGCGGGCCGCGGAGGAGGACAGCGAGAAGATCTACGAGGCGCTCAAGGACGCCGACATGATCTTCATCACCGCCGGCATGGGAGGCGGCACCGGCTCCGGTGCGGCTCCGATCATCGCCGAGATCGCCAAGGACCTGGGCTCGCTGACAGTCGGGGTGATCACCAAGCCGTTCAGCTTCGAGGGAGTCCGCCGCAAGCTGGTTGCGGAGCAGTACTCCGAGCAGCTGAAGGAGAAGTGCGACACGCTGATCACCATCCCGAACGATCGGCTGCGGGAGGTGGTCGACAAGAAGACCAGCATCCTCGATGCGTTCCGGGTGGTCGACGACGTCCTGCGGCAGGGCGTGCAGGGCATCAGCGACCTGATCACGGTGCCCGGCCTCATCAACCTCGACTTTGCCGACGTGAAGACCATCATGCGTGACGCCGGCTCGAGCATGATGGGGATCGGTATCGGCACCGGGGAGAACCGCGCGGTCGAGGCGGCTCGCGCCGCCGTCATGAGCCCGCTGCTCGAGGTCAACATCCAGGGCGCACGCGGCATCCTGTTCAACGTGACCGGCGGCAGCGACCTCGGCTTGTTCGAGGTGAACGAGGCGGCAGAGGTGATCAAGGAGGCGGCCGACCCGGAGGCGAACATCATCTTCGGCACCGTGATCGATGACCGGATGCGCGACGAGGTGAAGGTGACGGTCATTGCCACCGGCTTCGACGGCACGCGCAAGCCGAAGCAGACCGGCCGGCACCAGGCGGCCATCGAGGTCGGCACCGGGATCGAGCAGTCGCTGGATGACCGAAGCCGCGAGATCCTTGCCGAGATCGAGCGGGACCGCGCCGAGCGCCGCTCCCTCGAGGATCAGCTCGGTCAGCCGTCTCCGTTCGCCCGCGGAGAGCAGCCGGAGGCCCGCCCCGAGACGCGCACCACGGATCGCCAGGCCGTTCCGATTCGGCCCAGCCTCGAGCGTCCCGCCTACGGCGAGACGGACCTCGACATTCCCAGCTTCCTCCGCCGCAAGAACGAGTGACGGACGGTCCCATCTCGCGAACGAGCCTCGGCCTGCGCCGGGGCTCGTTCCGTTTCCGGTACCGATGAGTCCGGCCGGCGTCACCGAGATCGCCGAGCGCCACGCGCGCCTCCTCGAGCGCCTGTCGCGGGCGGCGGCTGCAGCCGGTCGCGATGCGTCGCCATGCCGAATCGTGGCGATCACCAAGGGCTTCGGTATCGAAGTCGCTCGGGATGCCGCCGCGGCCGGTCTGTCGCGCCTGGGAGAGAACCGGGTCCAGGAGGCGCTGGCCAAGGTTGTCGCGCTGCCCGCCGTCGAATGGCATCTGGTCGGGCATCTTCAGTCGAACAAGGTCCGGCGCGCGGTCGAGGCGTTTGACTGGATCCACTCGGTCGACTCGCTGGAGCTGCTGGCGCGTGTCGATCGCGCGGCCGTCGATGCTGGCCGGTCGCCGACGGTCCTGCTGCAGGTGAACATCACCGATGAGGCGAGCAAGTCCGGATTCGCCGCAGCCTGGCTCGCGCGTGAGGCCGCGCCCGGTGGCAACCTGACGACGGCGCTCGCCGGGTTACGGCACGCCCGGGTGGTGGGGCTGATGGCCATCGGGCGGGATGGTGCCGACGATCGGCAGGCGCGCGACACCTTCCGCGAGCTCCGTGCACTCCGGGACCGACTGGAGCAGTCCCTCGGCCGGCCGCTGCCGGAACTGTCGATGGGGATGAGTGCGGACTGTGAGCAGGCGGTGGCCGAAGGCGCGACCCTGGTGCGCATCGGTAGAGCGCTGTTCGGCCAGCGGCCGGCGGCCTGAGCAAGGGGCGGGCTCCCGCCACCGTTGCTATGCTCGGCCGGCCATGCCGCTCGTGCTGATCAACTTCCTCCGGCTGCTCACCACGGTGCTGTCGCTGCTGATCATCGCCAGGGTGGTGCTGAGCTGGGCTGCACCGAGCGGGGGCGGGGGCCTGGTGGCCTTCGTCTACCAGGCCACGGAACCGATACTCGCGCCGATCCGGCGCCTGCTGCCGCCGACCGGTGGCTTGGACTGGTCGCCGTTCGTCGCCATCTTGTTGCTCGGGCTGTTGAGCCGCTTCCTCCTCCCCGCCTAGCGGTCGCCCGTCCGGCATCGACCTGCCGCCGGGCTCCGGCGGTGGGAGGATCGGTATACTGGACGGCCCTCGAGGGCGATTGGCTCAGTCGGTTAGAGCGCACGGTTCACATCCGTGAGGTCACTGGTTCGAATCCAGTATCGCCCACCATCGCTTCTGCTCTGGGCTGCCGACCGATGCTCTCTTCGCAGGGCGCGCTTGCTCGCCTGCGGTCCGTCTCCCTGCTCGAGCCGCTCCGGCAGCGTGACTTCGCGCTGCTCACCGGCGGCTCGGCGGTGTCGCTGTTGGGTGACGGCTTCTTCACCGTCGCCCTGGCCTGGCAGGTGTACCAGATCAGCAACATCCCGACCGCCCTGTCGGTGGTCGGCGTGGCGTGGACCATTCCGGTGGTCGTGCTGATCCTGTTCGGCGGTGTCTTCAGCGACCGATACGATCGCCGGCTGCTGATGGTCGGTGCCGACGTGCTGCGTGCCGCCGCGATCGGGCTGCTCGGCATCCTCTCGGTGAGCGGCGTCCTGCAACTGTGGCATGTGGTGGCGCTGATCGCATTCGTCGGCGCCGGCGACGCGTTCTTCAATCCTGCCTCGACGGCCATCGTCCCGGACCTGCTTCCCGAGGAGCAGCTCGCCAACGCCAACGCGCTCCAGGGCCTCCTCAGACCGATGATGATCCGTCTCATCGGCCCGGCTCTGGGCGGCGTGACGGTGGCCGCCATCGGTCCCGGCTCGGCATTTCTGGTCGACGCCGGGAGCTTCCTGGTCTCCGGCGCGGCGGTGCTCGCCGTCGCCCCGCGTCCGCGTCGCGAAGTGATCGGCCACGGCGTGCGCCAGACTTTTGCCGAGATCGGCGAGGGGCTCGCCTTCGTTACCGCCAACCCGTGGTGCTGGGCGACGCTGCTGTCGGCGATGTTCAGCCTCCTGGTGTTCATCGGTCCGGTGCAGGTCCTGCTGCCGTACCTGGTCAAGAACCGACTCCACCTCGGCCCGGAGTCGCTGGGCGCGATCTTTGCCGTCAGCGGAGTGGGGTCGATCGCCGCGGCGTTGGCCATCGGCCACCTGGGACTCCCGAGGCTGCGCATCACGGTCATGTACCTCGGCTGGTCGCTCGGCGTCCTGTTGCTGGCCGGCTATGGGCTGATGGGCGCTCTGTGGCAGGCGCTGGCCATCGGCTTCGCGACCGCCGCCCTCTTTCAGGTGGGCCAGATCATCTGGATCACGCTCCTGCAGCAGCTCGTGCCGCGCCAGCTGCTGGGCAGGGTGGTGAGCCTCGACTGGCTGGTCTCGACCGGCCTGGTACCGGTCTCCTTCGCCCTGACCGGGCCGGTCGCCGGCGCGCTCGGTCCGGGACCGACGATGGTCGCCGCGGGCCTCATCGGCGCGATCCTGATGGGTGGCCTCCTGGTGCTGCCCGGCGTGCGTGCGCCGGAGCGGTCCGCACGAGGCACTCGCCCGGACGACATGCAGCGACCCCTCGAGAGTCAGGGCGGGCTCGACCGGTGAGCCGGATGGGGGCCGCCCGCGGCAATCCCGCACCGCCGCGGCAGGTACGCGCCATGTTCGACCGCGTGGCGCCCTTCTACGACCTGATGAACACGCTGATGACCGCGGGCATCGACGGCAGGTGGCGGCGGGCCGCGATCCGGGCGGCGCGCCTGCGTCGGGGTGATCGTGCGCTGGACGTCGCGTGCGGGACCGGGATGCTGACCCGTGGCGCCGCGCTCGTCGTCGGTCCGGGCGGGGCGGCGGTCGGCATCGACGCCAGCCCCCGAATGCTGGAGCGCGCGCGCCGCGCCGGCGTGCCAGCGGGTGCAGCCGTCCCGAATTACATCGAGGGCGACGCGCTCACCCTTCCCTTCGGCGCCGCCTCGTTCGAGGCGACGACCATCGGCTTTGGCCTGCGCAACATGCCCGATTACGCCGCCGCGCTGGCCGAGATGGCACGGGTCGCAGCTCCCGGAGGACGTGTCGTGGTGCTGGAGATCGCGGTCCCGCGCGCGGCGCTCGCGCGGATGCTGTTCGTCACCTGGTTCCGGCGGGGCGTGCCTCTCCTCGGGCGCCTGCTCCGTCGCGGCACCGCGTATGCGTACCTCCCGGAGAGCGTCCTGGGCTACCCCTCGCCCGAGCGAGTGGCGGAGCTGATGGCCGAAGCCGGCCTGCTGGACGTTCGCTGGCGCTGGCTCCCGACCGGCATGGCAACGCTCCACGTCGGCCGCCGCCCGGGCTGATCGATGCGGATCGCGATCTTCGCGGAGTCGTACCTGCCGTATCTCTCCGGCGTGACGGTGTCGACCGACGGGCTGGCACACGGGCTGGCCGCCGCCGGCAACGAGGTGCTGCTCGTCGTCCCGCGCCCCTCGCGGATGAGCGAGCCGCCGTCGGCTCCGGTGCCGCGTCTGCGGGTCGCGTGGCTGCCTTCCTACCAGCTGCCGGTCCTGGCTCCGGCCGGCTACCGGATGCCGTGGCCTGCCCCCGCCGTGGCGCTCGCCGAAGTCGGTCGCTTCGGTCCCGATGTGGTCCATGCCCAGTCGCCGTTCGTGGCCGGTCTGATGGCGGCGCGCGCCGCGGGACGCGCTCGCGTGCCGCTCGTCTTCACGCATCACACTCGCTTCAACGACTATCGTCATTACCTCGGGCCGCTGGCCGGCGCGGCCCGCCTCAGCGATGCCTACATCGCGCGTTTCTGGCGCCGATGCGCTGCCGTGATTGCCCCATCGGAGGCCCTGGCT
>JALYXZ010000004.1 GCA_030946825.1 Chloroflexota bacterium
GGCCGCTCTGTTTTTCATCGTACCGGTGGCGCAGATTCCGTGCCGGAGCCGGGGGTCCGCGTAGACTGCGGCGGCGATGAAGATCGGACCGACGACACGGCGCTGCCGCTGAGTGGCACCTCACCGCGTGCCGACCGCCGCGCCGCCCACCGCGCCGACCGCCGCGCCGACCGCCGCGCTGCTGAGCATCGGCACCGAGATCCTGCTCGGCGAGATCGTGGACACCAACGCGGCGTTTCTGGCCGGCGAGCTGCGGAACGCCGGACTGGAGCTGCGGACCGTCCGGCAGGTCGGCGACGACGCGGACACGATCGCCGCGGCCTTTTCCGAGTGCCTCGCCGCGTTCGACGTCGTGATATCGACCGGCGGCCTTGGTCCGACGCACGACGACCTGACGCGCGAGGGGCTGGCACAGGCGCTGGGCGAAGAATTGTTCGAGGACGCAAAGCTGGTCATCACCCTTCGCAGCCGATTCCGCGGGACGGGTGAGATGCCGGTCGCCAATCTGCGGCAGGCGATGCGAATCCGCTCGGCGGACGCGCTTGCCAACCCGATCGGCTCCGCGCCCGGCTGGTGGACGGATCGGGATGGGAGCATCGCCGTGCTGCTGCCCGGGGTGCCCGGAGAGATGCGGCGGATGTGGAGCGAGCAGGTGCTGCCCCGCTTGGAGGGCCGCTTGAGCCTCCGTCCGCTGCACGCCCGGGTGGTCAAGGCGTTCGGGATTGGCGAGTCGGCGGCGGCCGCAAAGCTCGACGCGCTGCTGCGCGCCCCCGGCACCGGGATCGAGACCGGGATCTATGCGCGCGACGACGGGATCCACGTTCGCTTCGCGAGTCGAGACCGAGGTGCGCCGCTCGGCGAGCTGGTCGAGCGGGCGCTGGCCGCCCTCGGCGAGGATGCCTACGGGACCGATCAGGCGACACTCGTCGACGCTGCGCTCGGCGCGCTCGCACGCCGCGGCGTGACCACGATCGCGACGTCCGAGTCGGGCACCCACGGGGCGCTGCTGTCGGCGCTCTCGGAGTTCGGACAGGGCGGTAAGCCTCGGTTCACCGGCGGTGTCTACGGTGAAACGGCGGATGCGGCGGCGCTCGACGCCGACGCGACCCTGTTCCTCGCCGTCGACCGGGATGACGGCCGCGGCCGGGCTCGCTGCACGGTTCGGCTCGGCGGGATGGCGGCCTTTGGCGAGCGACGGTCCATCGTGCACGGCGTTGGCGCGCAGCTGCATCGGCGCGCCGCCTTCAGCGCATTGGACCAGGTACGCCGGGCGCTCAGCGTCAGGCCGGAGCAGCCCAGCGACCGATGAGACGCACTGCGGCGGGGCGCACCTCGAGTCGCCAATCGCGGCGCTCGCCGATGACGTCGCCATCGGCCTGGACCACCAGCGGCCGGACGCTTCTGATCTCCACCACTCGCGCATCGGTGCGCGGAACCGATGGCCGCGCGCCGGCCGCCCATCGGATCGCATCGAGTGCCAGTTGCGGCGCAGGCCCGGGATAGACCCGCAGGCTGGCCCGACCGCGATCGCATCGGGCTCCCGGGTTGATCCGCAGCCCGCGCCCGTAGAAGGGGGTGGTGCTGACCACCAGCAGCTCCATCGGTCCGTCGTGGACGACCCGCGCATCGGCGACCACCCGGACGTGCGGCCGGCGGAAGAGGTCGGGAACCGATTCGGCGATGGCGCGCGCCCAGCCAGGCAGACGCCGCGCACCGGCCAGCGCATAGCGTCGCGCGACCAGCGCGTCCCAGCCGGCACCGGCGAACAAGCACAGGTGTCCGTCGACGGCGACCAGGTCGATCTCCTGCGCCACACCGGCGCCGATGACCGCCGCGAGCGAGTGTGGGTCGCGCGGCAGTCGGAGGAGATGCGCGGTGGCGTTGCCGAACCCGGCCGGGATGTAGCCCAGCGTCAGGTCGCGACCCTCCACGACGTTGTAGGCCACCGATAGGCTCCCGTCACCGCCCGCCACCACGACCGTGTCATAGCCTTCGACCCGCGCGGCCATCCAGGCGCGCAGCTCCTCCGCATCCCGGGTGGCGGTGACCAACAGCTCGGCACCCAGTGCCCGGCGCACGAGGTCGACCGTCTGCCGCGTCCGAGCGCTGCGGCCAGCGCCGGCCGCCTCGTTCAGGAACACCGCGGCGCGCCCGATCGTGGCGCGCTTCCGCGGGATGGCAGCCGTCATCTGCCTGAGCCTGCTGACGGGACTCAGAACCAGCGCGTGGTCACCATCTTCTTGGTCGTGTAGAACTCGACGCCGTCCCGCCCGGTGACGTGCAGGTCGCCGAAGAACGAGTTGCGCCGGCCGCTGAACGGGAAGAAGGCCATCGGCGCGGCGACACCGACGTTCACGCCGAGCATTCCCGCCGACGAGCGGCGCTTGAACTCGCGTGCCGCCTTGCCGCTGCTGGTGAAGATCGAGCCTGCGTTCCCGTACTGGTTGGTGGTGCGCATCAGGTCCAGCGCGCCGTCGACATCATCGGCCTTCAGGACGGAGAGGACCGGGCCGAACAGCTCGTCGCGGGCCATCTCGGCCTGGGGATCGATCTCGACGATGGTGGGACCCACGAAATAGCCGGTCGACGGCGTCCCGTCGCGCCCGTCGCGCAGCATGCGGGCGCCATCGGTCAGTCCGCGCTCGACATACCCCAGGATCCTCTCCTTGGAATCGGGCCGGATGACCGGACCGAGGTCGACGTCCTCGTCCAGGCCGAAGCCCATCTTGATCCGGTCGGCGCGTTCCACGAAGCGCGGCAGGAACTCGTCTGCGGCCCTGCCGACCACGGTCATCACCGATCCCGCCAGGCAGCGCTGGCCGGCGTTGCCGAAGGCCGATTCGGTGATGTTCTCGATCGATGGCTCCAGCACGGCGTCGGGCATGACGATGATGTGGTTCTTGGCCCCGCCGAGAGCCTGCACCCGCTTGCCGTGACGGGCGGCGGTCTCGTACACGATCTTGGCCACCCGAGCCGAGCCGACGAAGCTGACCGCATCGATCTCTGGGTGGCTGCACAGCTCGGTGACCGCCTCGGCCGCCCCGTGAACGATGTTGAAGACGCCCTTTGGCAGGCCCGCCTCGGCCAGCAGCTCCGCCATGCGCACCGCCGACAGCGGTGTCCGCTCCGAGGGCTTGAGGATGAAAGTGTTGCCCGCCGCGATCGCCAGCGGATACATCCACAGCGGGACCATGAACGGGAAGTTGAAGGGCGTGATTCCGGCCGCCACGCCGACCGGGAAGCGAACCAGCTCCGAGTCGATTCCGCGGCTGATCTGGTCGAGGTTGGTGCCCATCATCAGCGTCGGCATGCCGCACGCGAAGTCGACCACCTCGATGCCGCGCCGGATCTCCCCGGCAGCGTCGCTGTAGATCTTGCCGTTCTCGGTGGTGCACAGCCGGATCAGCTCCTCGCGCGAGTCGAGTAGCGCCTCTCGGAACCGAAACATGTAGGCGGCCCGTTCAGGCACCGGAACCTCGCTCCAGTCCTCGAACGCCCGCCGCGCGGCGCGAGCAGCGGCATCCACGTCCGATGCGCCCGAAAGCGGGACGCGGGCAAGCAGCTCCTCGGTGGCGGGGTTCGGCACGTCGAGGAACTCGGTGGCCTTGGCGGCGACCCATTCGCCGCCGATGTAGTTCTTCAGATCACCGCGCTGGGCCGATGCGGGGATCTCGCGGGTCGTTCCCAGGGTTGCAGTCATCGATGTGCACCGATAGCGGTTGGTGGCCGATCGTCGAAGGCCGATTCTACTGCGGGCTTCGGACCGTGCCGGCTAGGCGTGGCAAGCGGAGAGGGTCGCCCGCTGTGGACGACCCTCTTCGGAAGATCCTTGACCCAACGCGGGTCAGGGCAGCTTCGAGAGCGCCTCCGCGACTGCCGCCTGATCCGTGCTCTGCACCAGGAACAGGATGTCGCCCTTGGTGTACGTGTATTGCGGCCCCTGCGAGCTCTGCTTCGGATCCGTCCAGGTCTGCACGTCCTTGCCGCCGATGTTTGCGGCGCTGAACGTCACGGTCGTCCCGCTCTTCTCGGCGGCCTTCTTGAACTCGTCGAGGATGCGGTTCCCATCGGCACCCGCGATCCGGAAAGCGCCGAGGCTTATCGCGGGGGAGGAGCCGGATGCGATGGCCACGGAGACGTCGTTGGGCGTCTTTCCGAGCGCGGTCAGCATCGCGAGGAACTCCTTGTTCGATGATGCATCGGTCCCCAGGAACTGCGAGCCCTTCAGAGAGATCTTCTGCAGCTTCTGGCCCTTCACCTGATCGGGAAGCAGGCTCTCGAGGTCCTTCGCCTGATTCAGGTCGATGGAGGAGGCAGGCGCCCCGCTCTGCGAGGAGCTCGCCGCGGCCGTCGGAGTCGGGCTGGACGTCGGGGAGGCGGTGGCGGTGGGGCTGGCGCCCTGCGAGCTGGAGCAGGCGGCGGCCAGCACTGCCAGCAGGGCGAGCGCGCCGGCGGCAGCGGTCGTGCGCGAACGAGTCATGGTCTGGACGTCTCCACTAGCGACCTGGGCAGCAGCCCTCCTGGCTGCATCGCCGGTCGAGAGCATAGCCGACCCTCTCTCGAGTGCGCCACCCGGCTCACTGGAGATGGCGGCTCGGTTCTCGCCTGAGAAACCGGCCGAAACCCTTGCTGCCGCGCCATTCGCCGCCTTCGACCACGACCGTGCCACGGCTCAGCACCACGTCCGCTCCGCCGGTCACCTCCCTGCCCTCGTAGCACGAATAGTCGACGTCCATGTGGTGAGTGGAGGCGCTGATCGTATGTCTGCGGGTCGGGTCGTAAACCACGATGTCGGCATCGGCGCCGACGCCGATGACGCCTTTGCGCGGCAGGCCGAACAGCCTTGCCGGCGCGCTGGAGATGAGCTCGACCCATCGGTTCGGGCTGAAGCGCCCGCGGACCACTCCTCCGTCATGCAGCAGGTCGACGCGGTTCTCGACGCCGGGCAGCCCGTTCGGCACCTTCCGGAAGTCGTCGCGCCCCAGGTCCTTCTGACCGTGGAAGTCGAACGGGCAATGGTCGGTGCTGACCACCTGGAGATCATCGCGGATGAGCCCCTTCCACAGCTCCTCGGCGTGGTCGGCGGGCCGCAGCGGCGGCGAGCAGACGAACTTCGCCCCCTCGAAACCGTTGCCCATCTCATCGAGCGTCAGGAACAGGTACTGGGGGCACGTCTCGGCGAATGCCGCTAGCCCCGCGTCGCGTGCGCGCCGCACCTCGTCGAGCGCCTCTCGGGCCGAGAGGTGGACGATGTACACCGGCGCGCCGGCCACCTGCGCCAGGCGGATCACCCGGTTGGTCGCCTCGCCCTCCAGCACCGGGGAGCGCGACGTCCCGTGGTAGTAGGGATCGGTGTGGCCGGCGGCCACCTCCTGTCCCGCGACAACGTCGATGGCCAACCCGTTCTCGGCGTGCATCATGATCAGCCCGCCGTTGTGCGCACTGCGCTGCATGGCGCGGAAGATCGCCCCGTCGTCGCTGTAGAACACGCCGGGATAGGCGGTGAAGAGCTTGAACGAGGTGACCCCCTCGTCGACCAGGGCGTCCATCTCGTCGAGGACGTCGTCGCGGACGTCGCTGATGATCATGTGGAAGCCGTAGTCGATGCACGCGTTGCCGTCCGCCTTGCGGTGCCATGCCTCGAGGCCGTCCCGGAGCGAGCCGCCCCGGGGCTGAACCGCGAAGTCGATGATCGTGGTCGTGCCGCCGAAGGCCGCGGCGCGCGTCCCGCTCTCGAAGGTGTCCTTGGCGAATGTCCCGCCGAAGGGGAGCTCCATGTGGGTGTGGACGTCGATGGCGCCGGGAATGACCCACTTGTCCGCCGCGTCGATGGTGCGGTCCGCGCTGACGTCGAGCTCCTGACCGATGAGGGCGATCTGCTCCCCGTCCACCAGCACGTCCGCCCTGCTCGTCGCGTCGGCGTTGATGACGGTGCCGTTCCTGATCAGCGTGCGCATCGGGCCTCCTTGCGACCATGCGGGGAGCCGAGGGACGCCATGGTAGCGCCTCGTCGTGGCGCACAGATTGAACGATCCGAGCCCGTGCGGGCGCCAAGAGGATGAGGCTGCTGTACAGGTTGGTGGCCGGAACGCAGCGAGCGGAGGGAAGGCATTGAGTACGACGGCACCTGCGAGGCCGGGCACCGGCCGGGCAGCGCAGCGGGCTAGGGTCCGTGTCGCGTTTGTGGCGGTCAGCGTTGCCGTCGCGCTCGCGGGCTGCCAGGTGAGGAGCGGCGGAGAGTCATCGCTCGGGTCGGCCACTGCGTCGGCCACGCGATCCGAGGTGGCAACCGCCTCGGCCGTCTCTCCCCGCGCGACCAGCTCCGCCGAGCTCTCCGACGCCCTGAGTCGTCCGACCCAGATACCGTCGGATGGCACATGCGATCCGAATCGGAGCTGCCTCGGCGTGTTGAAGGCCGGGTCGCACCGCACCAGCGCCTTCAGCCCAGCCATCACCTTCACACTGCCGGCCGGCGGTTGGGTGAACCGGGAGGATGCGTCCGGTGTGTTCCCCTTGGAAAGCCTGACGATGCCCGGTGACGCGATCTTCTTCTTCCGCTTCCCCAGCGCCAGCGCACCCGGCGGAGGCCAGGCGCCCAGGGTCGGCAACAGCGTGGGCGACCTGACTGCCTGGCTCGGAACGCTCAAGGTGCTCGAGGCCACCAAGCCGACGGCGGTGACAATTGGCGGCCTGTCGGGTCAACAGCTGGACGTTGCGATTGCCAAGGGTACGGACACGCACCCCGATGGCTGCACGGTCAAGGTCTGCGTCTACCTCTTCAGCGCGGTTGACCCGCGGGCCTACGTAACCTGGAAATGGGACTTCGGCCTTGCCGGCCCCGAGCGCGTACGTCTCATCCTGCTGACCGCGCGCGACGGGGTGGTCCTCATCGTGATCGATTCGCTGGACGGCACGACTTTCGGGCCCCTGGTCGAGGCGGCGAAACCGATCCTCGCATCGGTCCGCTTCAAGTAGACGGACCGGCGCAGCCGGTTGGTTCGCTGTTCACATCGGCCCGGTTGGAAGCGATCATGGACCGATGGAGCGCGAGCTCGTCGTCCGGGCGAGCCTGGGCGATCACGACGCGTTCGCCGAGCTGGTCGAGCGTGTCGCGAGCCGATGCCAATCCACCGCCGTGCAGATCCTGCGTGACGAGGCGCTGGCCCAGGACGCCGCGCAGGAGGCGCTGGTCCGCGCCTGGCGCGACCTTCCGCGGCTGCGCGATCCCGATCGATTCGAGGCGTGGATTCGGCGACTGCTGGTC
>JALYXZ010000015.1 GCA_030946825.1 Chloroflexota bacterium
ACGGCTCGCCGAGGAGCACGGCGGCGACCACGATCGGGCCCAGGATGGCGGCGGTCAGCATCCGGGTGCGAAGCATCGGTCAGGACCCGAATCGACGTTGACGCTGACCGTACTCGGCCAGGGAAGAGTCGAGGTCGGCCTCCCGGAAGTCGGGCCACAGCGCAGAGCAGAAGACGAGCTCGGCGTACGCGCCCTGCCACAGCAGAAAGTTGCTCGTGCGCTGCTCGCCACCGGTGCGGATGATCAGGTCGGGGTGCGGTTGGCCGGCAGTGTAGAGGTGCCCTTCGATGTGCTCCTCCGTGATCTCCGCCGGCGGTACGCGCGCAGCGGCCAGTGCCCGCACGGCGTCCACGATCTCCAGGCGCCCGGAGTAGTTGAAGGCGATGTTGAGCAGCATCCGATTCCCTCCCGCGGTTCGCTCCTCCGCGGCACGAATCGAGCGCTGCACGTCCGCCGGGGCATCGTGCAGGCGGCCGATGACCTTTACCCGCACCCCCTGGTCGACCAGCTCGTCGGTGTTCTCGCGGACCGCCCCGTCGATCAGCCCGAAGAGCCCAGTCACTTCCTCATCGGTTCGGCGCCAGTTCTCCTGGCTGAAGACGTAGAGGCTGAGGACCTCGATGCCACGCTCCGGCGCCACGCGCACGATCGGCTTGATGGCCTCGACGCCCTGCACATGCCCGGCGATGCTCGGCAGGCCGTGCGCCGCGGCCCAGCGCCGGTTGCCGTCCATGATGATCGCGACGTGCCGCGGGCGGTCACGGCTCGGCAGGCGTCAGACCTCCATCACTTCGGCTTCCTTGCGCTCGCCGCGGGAATCGACCCGCTCGACGTAGCGGTCGGTCAGCCGTTGCAGGCCGTCGAGCTCACGCCGCTCCTCGTCCTCCGACAGGTCGCCGTCGCGGTGCGCCCGCTTCAACTGGTCGGCCGCGTCGCGCCGAAGGTTGCGGACCTCGACCCGGGCCTCCTCGGCGCGACGGCGGACCTGCTTGACCATCTCGCGGCGCCGCTCCTCGGTCAGGGGTGGCACGTTGAGCCGGACGACCGTGCCGTCGACGTTGGGGGTGAGACCGATGTCGCTCTTGGTGATCGCCTTCTCGATGGCGCCCAGGACCGATCGATCCCACGGCTGGATGACGATCAGGTGCGGGTCCGGAGTGGCGATGCCCGCGATCTGGTTGAGCGGAGTCGGGGTGCCGTAGTAGTCGACGCTGATCCGCTCGACGAGAGCCGTCGACGCCCGCCCGGTGCGAATCCCGGAAAAGTCACGCTCCATCGCCTCGACCGCGCGCTGCATCTTGGGCTCGGCGTCGGCGAGCGCCTCGTGGGTCATCGGGTCGCCTCCCCTCCGATCAGCGTTCCGATCCGCTCCCCGCGCACGGCACGCACGATGTTCCCCGGCTGGGTCATATCGAAGACGACGATCGGCATCTCGTTGTCCATCGCAAGCGAGACGGCCGTCGCGTCGAGCGCTTCCAGCCGATTCGCCAGCAGATCCGTGTAGCCGATCTGGCTGTAGCGGCGGGCGGTCGGGTCCTTCTCGGGATCGGCATCGTACACCCCGTCCACGCGGGTGGCCTTGAGGATCACCTCGGCGTGGATCTCGATGGCCCGCAGCGTCGCCGCGGTATCGGTCGTGAAGTACGGGTTTCCCGTCCCCGCCACCATGACCACCACGCGACCCTTCTCCAGGTGGCGAATGGCCCGCCGGCGGATGTACGGCTCACATACCTCGTTGATCGCAATCGCGCTCATCACGCGCGTGGCGCAGCCGATCTGCTCCAGCGCATCCTGCATCGCCAGGCCGTTCATGACCGTCGCCAGCATGCCCATGTAGTCCGCGGTCGAGCGATCCATTCCGCCGGCCGCGGCGGCGAGCCCCCGGAAGATGTTGCCGCCGCCGACCACGATCGCCACCTGCACCCCGGTTTCCTGCGCCTCGCCGAGCTGCGTCGCAATGTGGCGCGCGACCTCCGCATCGATGCCGTACTGTCTCCCGCCCATCAGCGCTTCACCCGAGAGCTTGAGCAGCACGCGCCGGTAGCGCAGGGGGGACGAGCCTGAGCCGGTCACCTCAGGCGGCCGCCACGTCGCCCTCGGCATCGCCGACCGACATCCGGACGAAGCGCGCCACTCGGATGTGCTCGCCGAGGAGCGCGATCTTTTCGGTGATCAGATCCCCGACCGTCCGATCCGTGTCGCGATACGGGAGGTCGAGAAGGCAGACGGTTTCGAGCCACTTGCGCAGCTTGCCCTCGACGATCTCGGGGATGCGGTCGCTCGGTCGTCCCGCTTCCTGCGCCTCGCGCGTGAACCTGCCGCGCTGGTCCTCCAGGACCGCGGCGGGCACCTCGTCGCGCGACACGTAGCGGGGAGACAGGGCCGCGACCTGCATCGCCAGCTCGCGCGCGAGCTGCTGGAAGTCTTGGGTGCGGGCCACGAAATCCGTCTCGCAGTTCAGCTCGACCAGGGCACCGAGCCGCGCGTCATGGTGGATGTAGCTGGCCACGACCCCTTCCGAAGCCTCGCGCCCCGCCTTCTTGGCCGCGCTCGCCAGCCCTCGCTCGCGGAGGAGGCGCAGCGCCTGGTCGAAGTCTCCGCCGCTCTCCTCGAGGGCGCGCTTGCAGTCCATGATGCCCGCGCCGGTCTGCTCGCGGAGACGCTTGACCTCCTCGGGGCTGATCACTGCTCCTCCCCGCCGGGAGCCTGGTCCGGGCCGGCGACCGACTCGTCACTCTCGTCGGGCGTCTCGGCCGCTCGGCGCGCGCGAGCGCGCCGCTCCTCGTCCTCGTCATCCTCTGGCTCGGGCTCGAACACGAGCGCCTCACCGGATGCGAGCGCCGCGCTGTAGTCGGCATCAGTGCCAAGGCTGCTCTCGTCGACGGGCGGCAGCGTCTCGGCCTGCTCGAACTCCTCGTCGAGCCGCGCCTGGCGCTCCTGCTGACCCTCCAGGGCGGCATCCGCAACCTTGGCGGTCACGAGCTTCACGGAGCGGATCGCGTCATCATTGGCCGGGATCACCCAGTCGATCAGATCCGGGTCGCAGTTCGTGTCGGTCATCGCCACGATCGGAATCTCCAAACGGCGCGCCTCCGCCACGGCGATCGCCTCACGATGAGGATCGACGACGAAGAGCGCCCCGGGAACGCGGCGCATGCGGCGGATCCCGCCCAGAACCCCATTGAGACGCTCGATCTCCTCGGTGAGCTTGCTCGCCTCCTTCTTGGTGAGCCGCTCGAACTCGCCGGCGTCACGGCGGGCCTCGAGCGCTTCGAGCCGCTGGATCCGCCGCTTGATGGTTGTGAAGTTGGTGAGCATGCCGCCCAGCCAGCGCGAGTTGACGTAGTGCTGCCCGCTCCGTTCAGCGTCGAACCGGATCGACTCCTGCGCCTGCTTCTTGGTCCCCACGAAGAGGATGCTGTCGCCGCGTCGGACGGTCTCGCGCACGAAGTCGAGCGCGGCCTCGAGCCGACTCACGGTCTGGGCCAGGTCGATGATGTGGATCCCGTTGCGCTCGCCAAAGATGTAGTCGCGCATCTTTGGATTCCAGCGCCGTGTCTGGTGCCCGAAGTGGACGCCCGCTTCGAGCAGCTGCTTCATCGAGGTTGCAGCCAAAGAGACCTCCGGTTATTTCCTCCGCCCGCTTCGTGTCCGTGGCGCTCGACCGCGCCGACACGACGTGTCGGCGGGCACCGAAGAGCGGCGGATCTGCGGACGTGTGTGATGGGAAGTTGCTCGGCCGCACCTCGAAAGCCACCTCGGGGAGGGCAGTCGCGCGGCCGTCGCCGAGTATAGCAGCGTGGGCCTCGCCTTCCCTGGGAGGCCGATGACCCAGCTCAATGGGGATCGGCCATGACAGGGCAGACCGAAAGTACCGAATCGGCCCCCGACCGTACCTTGACCGTCCGGTCATCGCCCCTAGGCTGCGCGCGACGCAACCGAACGAGGTACCGATGCGCAGGTCTGCTGCACTCCTCGCCGCAACCGCGGCACTCACCGCGCTCGTCGCGCTCAGTCCGGTCGCCGTCGGCCCGGCCGCCGCCGCCGACTTGGTCGTGGCCCAGCCGGGCGACACCCTCTGGGGGATCGCCGAACGTCAAGGCACGACCGTTCTGAGCCTCGTGACGTTGAACAGAATCCGTGACCCGAACTGGATCGTCGTCGGTCAGCAGATCCGCGTCCGGCGGGCAGCGGGTCCGGTCGCTCGACGTGCCCGGGTTGCCACTCCCAGGGTCCACGTTGTCGCGCGGGGCGAGACGCTGACCGGCATCGCCAGACGCTACGCAACGACGATCGCGGCGATCGTGAACGCGAACTCGATCGCCGACCGATCCATGATCTGGATCGGGATGCGGCTCGTGATTCCCTCGGCGCCAGCCGCCGCGAGGAACGCATCGCCGCGCCCGCGGCTCGCTCCGTCGGCGGCGCAGCTCGCCGCCGCGCGAGCGTGGGTTCGCCAGCTCATCGTCCGCGAGGCACGGCGCTACCACGTCCCGACCGCATTGGCGCTGGGGCTGGCATGGCAGGAGTCAGGTTGGCAGCAGGGGGTGGTCAGCTCCGCCGGCGCGGTCGGCGTGATGCAGCTCCTTCCCTCGACCGCGAAATGGGTCGGCGACGCGATGCTCCATCGGTACGTGAGCATCCGGGATACCCGAGCGAACGTTCGAGCCGGCGTACGGCTGCTGTCCTTCTACCTGCACCGCTACGCGGGCGATCGACGCAGGGCGCTGGCGGCGTACTACCAGGGCATGTCGTCGGTTGACCGGCGCGGCGTGCTGCCGATCAGCCACCCGTACATCGCGTCCATTCTGGTACTCGAGACGGTCTTCGGCGGCTGACGGTCGGCCACGTTCCCAACGCTCTCCGGCGGAGCCGAACGACCGTCAGCTCACCATCCATCGATGCCGGGGTGGCGGGCCAGCCGCCAGCCATCCGCCGCCCGATCCACGGTCACCAGATCGAGCCGCAGGCGGCCCGCTTCGCCCGAAGCCGCGGCATACCGGCCCAGAGCCCGCCGGAGACGGCCGATGCGCCGGCGGTCGATGCTCTCCAGCGCGCCTCCGGTGCGGGCCGAGCTCCGCGCCCGCACCTCGACCCCGACGAGCACGCCGCACGCGTCGCGACAGACGAGGTCCAACTCACCCTCTGGCACACGCCAGCGTCGATGCAGGACGCACCAGCCGCTCGTCGCGAGCCAGCGGGCAACCACCTCTTCGGCGCGCAGGCCGAGAGCCTGCCGGGGATCGGTCATCGGATTCGGCACCCTCTCCGGAGGCGAGCGGGTTGGTGGTCTAGTCGCCTGTGAGCTCTTCGTCCTCGAGGCGGGCGACGCCCTCGAACACCAGGTCGAGCGGGAGCTGCGTTCCCGCGACCAGCATCCGGATTGGCGCGAAGGAGCGTCGATGCCACTCGCACGGACCGTCGAGGAGTAACGCGTCGTAGTGACGACGCGTGCCGTACCCCTTGTTGCGGGCAAAGCCGTAGGCGGGGTACCGCGCGTCGAACTCGGCGCAGATGCGGTCACGGGTCACCTTGGCGACGATCGATGCGGCGGCGATCGAAGCGCTGATCGCATCGCCATCGATGATCGCCCGCTGCGGAAGGGCGACGGCCGGCAGGGTCAGGGCATCGATGACCAGGTGATCGGGCGCCGGCCAAAGGCGTGTCAGCGCGTCCCGCATCGCGAGCTTGGTGGCCTGCAGGATGTTGATGCGGTCGATGACGTCGACCTCGACGCAACCCACTCCGACACCGTCCGCCCGATCCAGGATGCGCTCGTACAGCTGCTCACGCCGTAGCCGGGTGAGGACCTTGCTATCTCGCAGGCCCTTTATCCGGTGCTGCTCAGGGAGGACAACCGCTGCCGCCACGACGGGGCCGGCGAGACAGCCGCGGCCAACTTCGTCGATCCCCGCGATACGGTGGAAGCCGGCCAGGCGCAGTTCACGCTCGTGCCGCATACCGGCGTCGCGCGGCCGCCTCGATGCCCGACGATTTGGAAGGCGAGCGGCCATCAGGGCGGCGCGCTCAGCGGGCGGTGCGCCGCTCCCGAAGTGTGGCCGCTTTGCCAACGCGATCGCGGAGGAAGTAGAGCTGTGCGCGGCGCGCGACTCCATGGCGGACGACCTCGATCTTCTCGACGCGAGGCGCGTGAACCAGAAAGGTCCGTTCCACGCCCACGCCACTGCTCACCCGCCGGACGGTGACCGATTGGTTCAGACCGCCGCCACGCATCCGCATCACGGTGCCCTCGAAGACCTGGATGCGCTCGCGGTTCCCTTCGACGACCTTGACCGACACCCGGACGGTGTCGCCCGAGGCAATCTGTGGTCTGTCCGTCCGCAGCTGCTCGCGCTCGAGCTCCTGGATGACGTGCATGATGAGCCAACCTCGTTACCGCGACGTTACCGGCCACGTACCGATCCGGCGCGGCGTTCCAGACGTGGTGAACCCGACCGGCGAAGGCGGCCGCGGCCGCGGGAGTATACCAGCCACGCCGCGCCCGAGGGACCCGGTCAGCTCTCGGACTCGGTGTCGGCGCGGAGCACCTCGAGCATCGCCTCGTCCTCCGCGGACAGCACCGCATCGGCGAGCAGGTCGGGGCGCCGCAGCAGGGTCCGGCGCAACGCCTCCCGGCGACGCCAGCGGGCGACCGCGCCGTGATCGCCGGATCGAAGGACCGCCGGCGCCTCAATCCCACGGAACACGTCCGGCCGCGTGTAGTGGGGGTGTTCGAGGAGTCCTCCGACGAAGGAGTCGGAGCCGTGCGACTCCGGATCGATGACGCCTGGAACCAGCCGCGCGACGGCGTCGATCAGCACCAGCGCCGGGATCTCTCCCCCGGTCAGCACGTAGTCGCCAATGCTCACCTCTCGGTCGGCGAGCGCGCGCGCGCGTTCGTCGATTCCCTCGTAACGACCGCAGATCACCGCCACGTGTCGGACGCGGCTCAGCTCGCGGGCAAGGCGATCGGTGAGACGCTCGCCGGCCGGATCCATCAGCACCACATGCGCTCCCGCCGCCTTGAGAGGCTCGACCGCGGCGTGCAGCGGCTCGGGCCGCAGGACCATCCCCGCTCCCCCACCGTACGGATAGTCGTCGACCGACCGATGGCGTCCCAGGCCATGTTCGCGCAGGTCATGAACGCTGAAGCGCAACACGCCGCTCTCCGCCCCCCGCCCGATGACCGATGTCCGGAGCGGCACCTCGAACAGCTCGGGGAAGAGCGTCACGATCTCGATCCACACCGCTTCCTGTCCCGCGCTCATCGGATCTCCTCCGTCTCCAGGTCGACCACCATTCGACCGGCGACGATGTCGATGTCGCGCACCACGCTGCGCAATGCTGGGACCAGCGTCTCGCGGTTTCCATCGCTGATCCGATACACCTCGTTTTCGCCGGCGCGAAAGACCTCGACCACATCTCCCAGCGGACGACCCACGACGTCGTATGCGACCAGCCCGACCAGCTGGTGCCAGTAGTAGGTGCCCGCCGGCAGCTCGCCGGCCTCGACTTCGAGGTACCGCCCAACGAGTGGCTCCGCCGCCTCGCGGGTCTCGATCCCGGCCAGGCTCAGCGCCGTGCTGCGTCCCCCGCGCTCGGCGCGCCGGATGACGCGCGGCTCGCTCTCGTCCTCGAGGTATACCGATGCGCCGGCAGCGAGGTGATCCGGCCAGTCGGTGAGAGGCTCGACCTTGACGGCGCCGCGCAGCCCCTTGACGGCGAGGATGCGCGCCACCGCGAGGCGCTCAGTCGTTTGGCTCGATCTCCAGCTCGACGTGCTGGCCGGACCGCGCCGCCATCACTCGCAGCAAGCTGCGGATCGCGTTCGCAATCCTGCCGTCACGACCGATGACCCGGCCCATGTCGGCCTCGTCGACCATCAGGGTCAACGTCACCTCGTCCGCGTCGTCCTCGACGTCGATATGGACGGCCTCTGGCTTGTCGACCAGTGACCGCGCGACGTACTCCAGGAACTCCTTCACGCCTTCGCCTTCGCCGTCGCCTGGCGGGGCTTCCTGGCGCGCGGGCGTGCGGCCTTGGGTTCGGCCTCGACCGGCGGCGCGCTCGAGGAGGCCTTGTCGGCCTGCCGCATGAGCTTCACGACCGTCTCTGAGGGCTGCGCACCCTTGCTGATCCACGCGGAGATGCGCTCCGCGTCAAGCCTGACGGTCGCCGGCTCGGTGAGCGGATCGTAGAAGCCCAGGATCTCCAGCGCGCGACCGTCCCGCGCGCGCCGCTTGTCGATGGCGACCACCCGGTACGACGGGCGCTTCGTGGCGCCGACACGGGTTAGGCGGATGCGTACTGCCAAGGGTCGGTTACCTCTCTCGGTGGGTGTGGAGCGCGCCGCATGGCGCAGCCGCGCTCAATGGATGGTGATCAGTGCTTCGAACTCGATGCGATCGGCAGCCCCGCGGACGGTCATTCCCAGCGCGCCGACATGCTGGAGGATACCTCGCGCCTCGCTCGGCAGCGTCAGCGCCGTGATGGCGGGGGCGACGAACGGCGCCGCGTCCACGTACATCTCGGCGCCGGCACGGTTGCCGGATGCGCTGAAGGCATCGCGGTATGCGGTCGAGGCGGCAAGCGTCTTGCCACCGGCCTGCGCAGCAAGCGAAGCGCTGACGTCGTCGCTGCTGAGCCCGAGGATGGCGACGCCGTCCTTGACCGCATACGCCACGGTCGCGGCCCCCGGAATGATGAGGGTCGTCACCTGGACGCCCTGGACCGATGTCGTGGAGACCTGCCCGCCGCGACCGGCGAGCGCGTCGCGAACCCGATCCAGCGCAGCGCGGGCCGCGGTGCCGTCTCGAGGGCGCAGCAGCAGCACGCCGTGGGGCGGGTTGGTGGTCGCCGAGGCGACTCCCAGCGCCGTTTCGCCATCGAGCAGCGGAAGGAGGTCGCGGTCGATGTCGATCCCCAGTCCGAGCGCAGCGAGCGCGCGCAGCTGGCTCAGTTGGCTCGCCACGCTCTTGGTCGAAGGCTCCGCGCCGAGCTGCGTCTCGACCTGCGTAAGGATCTGCTGCAGGCCGAAGACGGTCACCTCGGCCTGGGTGTCGGCGGGCATGAACCCGCTCAGGCTCGGGATGCCCGCCGCCGAGGAGGTCGCTCCGGGCGACGCACTCGGTACGGCCAGGACCGAGCTCCGGCCGACCAGACGCACACCCTGGGATTGCGCCACCACGACGGCGGCCACGCCGCCGACCTTGGCCGCGGCCGGGACAACCGGGTTGCCGCCGGCAGCGGCGGGCAGGTCGACGTAGACCGAAGCAAGGTAGTCGGTTGGCAGGCCGCGCATCGCCTCGACGAAGGCGGTCTGGGTCAGCAGCGACCGCGCTCGCCCGTGAGCAACGTCGACCACCGCGTGGACTCGATCGGCAGTCTGGCCCACCACCAGCATCTCGTTCACGAAGCCGTACGTCGCCGAGGGGCCGACCAGCAGGTCCACGCCGTCATACGCCTTGTGCACGTACGCCTGGCCGGAACGGGCGGTGATCCGCGCCAGCGCCGCCTCGGCCGCCTTGCGGTCCTTGACCGCCGCGATGACCACCGACTCTCCGGCCTTGGCGGCCGTCCCCTGCGCGGCGACCGCCAGCTGGTCCCCCAGCCACGGCTTCAGGTCGGCGCGGTAGTCGACCTTGTTGGCAGCCAGCAGACGCTGGGCGAGCTCATCGAGCTTGTCTCCCACGGTCGCCCGATCGGTGAAGCCGGGGAATCTGCTGATCAGGTCCTGGAGGTTCATCTGCTGGCCGGTCGACGGCTGCAGGTACACGTTGGCATACAGGGTGACGTCGGCCGGGACCAACGCCGCAGCACGATCGGTCGCCGCTCCGAACAAGAGCAGATAGGCCGCGATAACCGCCACCCCGGCGGCGGTGAGCAGCGCGGTGAGCGCAATGACCAGGCGCTTCATTCGTCAGCGCCCCATCAGGGAGCGGAAGCCGGCGCCGAGTCCCGGCAGACGTCCGCCGCCGAGCTGCTTCATGAAGCGCTGCATCTCGGTGAACTGCTTGAGGAGCCGGTTCACATCCGCCGTGCTGGTTCCGCTGCCGTCAGCGATTCGACGGCGACGGCTGGCCTTGATCAGCTCGGGGTGGCGTCGCTCGTCGGGCGTCATCGAATCGATGATCGCCTCGATCCGTTTCAGCTCCCCATCGTCGACCGCGGCCTGTGCGGCCCCGGCCATCGAGCCGGCACCCGGGATCATCTGCAGCACCTGACCGATCGGTCCCATCTTCTTGATCTGCTGCAGCTGACTGCGGAAGTCCTCCAAGTTGAAACGATTCCCCATCATCCGATTGGCGACTCGCTCAGCCTCCTCGCGGTCGACGTTCTCGTGCACACGCTCGACGAGTGACAGGATGTCGCCCATGCCGAGGATGCGCTGGGCGAGGCGATCGGGGTGGAACGCCTCGAGAGCGTCGGTTCGCTCCCCGGTGCCGATGAAGCTCACCGGTAGCCCGGTGACGCTCCGGATCGAGAGTGCCGCACCGCCGCGGGCGTCGCCGTCCATCTTCGTCAGGATCAGGCCGGTCAGGGGCAGCCGGGCGTGGAACGCCTCCCCAACCTTGACCGCCTCCTGCCCGGTCATGGCGTCCACGACGAGCAGTGTCTCCACCGGAGTGACGGCCCCCGCGATGCGCACCAGCTCGTCCATCATCGGTTCGTCGACGTGGAGGCGCCCCGCCGTGTCGAGGAGCATGACGTCCAGGCCGCGCTGGCGTGCCGTCTCGAGCCCACTGCGAGCCACCTCCAGGGCCGGCGTGCCGACCGGCCGCGAGTGCACCTCGATCCCGATCTGGTCGCCGAGCTGGACCAGCTGATCGACCGCAGCGGGCCGATACACGTCCGCAGCCACCAGCAGCGGCCGCTTGCCGTCCTTCCGGAGGCGAACGGCGAGCTTGGCAGCGCTCGTCGTCTTCCCGGAGCCCTGCAGCCCAACCAGCATCACCACCGATGGGCGCGCGTCGAGCGCGAGCACGTGCCGCTCGCCGCCGAGGATCGAGACCAGCTCGTCGTGCACGATCTTCACGATCTGCTGGCCGGGGTGAAGGCCGACCAGGACCTCGCTTCCGAGAGCACGCTCGCGGACCCGGCCGACGAACTCTTTCACGACCCGGAAGTTGACGTCCGCTTCGAGCAATGCGAGGCGAACCTCGCGGAGCGCGATGTCGAGGTCCGCCTCGGTGATCTTGGCCTTGCCGCGCAGGCGCTCGGCAACCGCCTGAAGCCGCGCAGACAGAGATTCGAACATCGTCACGAGTGCTCAGATGGCCCGGTCACGGGCAGCGCCCACGCCCCGGCGGGACGCGGCGAAACGGCTGCCCATCGTACTACCCGGGCTTCGGACCGGCAACGCTCCGCCGCCGCTCATTCGCTTAGCAGCCACTCCACGTACGCCGCCGGATCGAACGGCGCGAGATCCTCGATCTCCTCGCCGACGCCCGCGAACAGGATCGGCACTCCCAGGCGTTCGACGATCGCCACCGCCACGCCGCCCTTGGCGCTGCCGTCCAACTTGGTGAGCACGATGCCGGTCACGCCGGCCTCGCGGCTGAATGCCTCCGCCTGGACGAGGCCGTTCTGACCGGTCGTGGCGTCGAGGACCAGCAGGACATGGCGCGGCTGACCCGGAAGCCGACGCTCCACGACCCGGTGGATCTTCGCCAGCTCGGCCATCAGGTGCACCCTGTTGTGGAGCCGGCCGGCGGTGTCGATCAGCACCGCGTCGGCGCCACGCGACTCGGCGGCGGCGACCGCATCGAACGCAACGGCGCCGGGGTCTGCGCCGGCGCGCTGCGCAACGACCGCCATCGACAGCCGCTCGCCCCAGATGCGCAACTGCTCGATCGCGGCGGCCCGAAAAGTGTCGCCGGCGGCCAGGATCACCGACCGACCGTCCGCCTGCAGACGTGCTGCGAGCTTGGCGATGGTGGTGGTCTTGCCGCTCCCGTTGACGCCGACGACCAGGATCACGGCCGGTGGCGGGCCCAGCTCCCAGCCGCCGGACCCGGCCCGCTCGAGGCGCAGCTGGAGCTCGGCGCCCAGCGCGGCCCGCACCTCGTCCACCGTGCGGCCTCCCGATCTCCGAAGCCGGTCCCGGGCTGCGTCGATCAGCTCGAGGGTCGTCACCGCACCCACGTCGGCGGCAACCAGCGCCTCCTCCACCTCGTCCCAGGTCGCGTCGGTCGCCGATCCGGAGGCGCCCAGGATGGCGCGCAGCCGTGCGCCCAGGCCTCCGGGGCGGGCGCGAAGCCCCAGGCCGGCGGGCTCGCGCAACGGGCGTCTGAGGGTTGTCTGGGGTGGCCCTGGGGTCGGTTCCGGGTCGGGTGGCGTTGCAGGCTCCACGCGCCGGCGCCGGAACATCAGGCCGTCGCTCCAACGGGCACATCGGCAAGGCGAAGGGACAGCACCCGGCTCACGGCGGCATCGGTCATCGTCACGCCGTAGATCGTGTCGGCCACCTCGATCGTGGCGCGATTGTGGGTGATCACCACGAAGTCGATCTGCGCCGACAGCGTACGGAGCGCCTCCGCAAACCGACCGATGTTAGCTTCGTCGAGCGCAGCATCCACCTCGTCGAGGATGCAGAACGGAACCGGGTTGACGGACAGCATCGAAAAGAGCAGGGCCACGCCGGCGAGCGCCCGCTCCCCTCCGGACAACATCGACAGCCGTTGCAGCCGCTTGCCGGGCGGCTGGACCACGATCTCGATGCCGCCTGAAGCTTCGCCATCGGTCCCGTCCGATACCCGAAGGCTCGCCGAGCCGCCCGCGAACAGGAGGCGGCAGTACTCGTTGAAGCGCCGGCCGATGGCCGCAAACGCGGTATGAAAACGGTCACCGATCTCGCGGTCGAGCGTCGCAATCAGCTCCTCGGTCGACGCGATCGCCGTCCGAAGGTCCTCGTCCTGCGTGGTCAGCTCGTCGAGCCGACCGGCGACCTCGCGATGCTCCTCCACGGCGAATGGGTTGACTGCGCCGAGCTGCGCGAGTGTGCGTCGCACGCGGCGAAGCTCCGCGATGAGCGACTCTTCGTCGAGAGCCGCCGGCTCGTCTGCCTCCGCGACCGTCACGTCTGGCGGCTGCTCTCGACCTTGCCCCGGCTCCCCGAGCGAAAAAGCCTCGAACGCCTGATCGCGTTCCCGGTCGAGGGCGCCCAGCTCTTGCTCGGCCCGGGAGGCATCGACGGCAGCGGCGTGCAGAGCGCCCTCGAGCTCGACCAATCGACCCCCGGCGGCCACCGTCCGTCGTTCGCGCTCGAGCAGCTCTGCTCGTGCCGCCGCCAACTCCTGCTCGGCATCCACGCGCTCTGCGTTCGCTCGCTGGTCGGCATCGCGCGCGACGTTCAAGGATCGCTCCGCCTCGGCGAGCTCGCGGCGCAGCGCAGCCAACCCCTCGCGCAGCCCGGCTAGCGAATCGACGACCTGTGCCCGCCGTGCGATGCCCTGCTCCCGGGCGCGGGTGCCACCGGTAACGGCCGCCTCGGCATCATCCACCGCGGCCCGCACGGCCTGCCACGC
>JALYXZ010000029.1 GCA_030946825.1 Chloroflexota bacterium
CCGTGGCACGCCGCCGGATTAGCACGCCGCCGGGTTGGCAGGCCGCTGCGGGCGCGTACCATGGCCCGATGCAGGCGCCACGCATCGCTGTCACGCTCTCGAGACCGGGACGCGCCGCCGATCCGGCGGCCGCCGAGCAGAAGAACCGGTGGTACCTCGAGGCCCTCGAGCGCGCCGGCGCGGTTCCACTCCCACTGCTCGACGAGACGCCGCCCGCGACGCGCGACGCCGGGCTGGCGATCATGGACGCCCTGCTCATCACCGGCGGAGCGGATCTCGAAACGAGCCTTTACGGGCAGCCGTCCGCCGGGGCACATGCGCCCGATCCGGGTCGCGACGCGCTCGACGCTGCGGCATTCGCTGCGGCGGTCCGTCGAGGCGTCCCGGTGCTCGGCATCTGCCGCGGGCTGCAGGCGATCAACGTCTTCTCCGGCGGCCGGCTGATCCAGCACCTCGAAGGCCACGAGAGCGCCGGTTCGTCTGTGACGCGCCATCCGCTCGAGGTCGTTCCCGGCACCCGCCTGGCATCGCTCCTCCCAGACGCAACGTCGCTCGAGGTCAACTCCTTCCATCACCAGGCGGTGGATCCCGATGGCCTGGCGCCGGGGCTGCGGATCAGCGCGCTGGCACGGCACGCCGAGGTCGGCGATCTGGTCGAAGGCTTCGAGGCAGAGGACCCGCGGCGCTGGCTGGTCGGCATCCAGTGTCATCCGGAGCGCGTCGTCTCGACGCCGCCTGTCTTCGAGGGGCTGTGGCGGGCTTTCGTGGCGGCAGCGGCGGCGCATTCGGAAGGAGCCGCGCGTTCGGAAGGAGCGGCGCACTCCCAGCCAGGTAGCGGCGCACCGGCCGCCAGGCGCGCTGCGGTCAGGCGATGAGCGGCGTGCCGAGCAGCAGCGGAGACCCGAGCTTCGCCTCGTAGCGAGGCCGGAAGCGCGCCGCGTTGTAGAGCGCACCGACATCGATCCGACGGGGCCCGAGCGCCGCGTCGGGGAGCGGCGAGTGCGCATACTTCCCGTCTCGGACCGCCACCATCCGGCCGTACACGCCGCTGCTCAGCAGGTCCATCGCCACGTTGGCGTAGGTGATCGCCACCATCTGGTCCAGGGCGTCGGGGTCTCCGCTGCGCAGGTCGTAGGTGAGGTCGCTGTTGACGGTCTCGATTCCGGTCCGGTGGCGGAGCTCGCTGGCGAGGGCATAGCCGACATCGGCCTTGTGGCGGTGCCCATACGCGTCCGCTTCACCGATCTCCTCCAGGTGGCCACCCTGCCAGATGGCACCCTCGGAGGCGATCACGAACGCGTACCCCGAGGGGTTCAGTCGCCGGTCCTCGGCGAGCACGACGGCCAGGTCTCCCAGCTCGAACGGCGCCTCCGGGATCACGCAGCGCGCGCTCGTGACATACGCGGCGTACCACGCCGTGTACCCGGAGTTACGTCCAAAGATGCGGAAGACGCCGATGCGCTCGTGGCTGCCCAATGTCGTCCGCTGTCGGTTGATCAGCTCCTTGGCCCGGGTCACGGAGGTCGAGAATCCGATGCAGTACTCGGTCCCCTGGACGTCGTTGTCCATCGTCTTGGGAATCGCGACCAGCGGCACGCCCTCCTCGCCGAGACGTTGGGCATAGCCGAGGGTGTCGTCGCCGCCGATCGCGACCAGCGCGTCGATCTCGAGCCGCGCCAGGTTGTCCATAACCACCGGCGTCAGGTCGTAGCGGTCGGCATCGGTCCGCAACCGGCCGCGCTCCACCGCGGAGAGCCAATCCGGGAGACGGTCCTCCTTCATCCTGCCCGGGTTGGTGCGCGACGTGTGCAGGATCGTCCCGCCGGTGCGATCGATCGCCCGCGTGGAGCGTCGATCGAGCGCCACCACGTACTCGCCGTCCATCCCACCGGCAGCCGAGGACCGCGAGTGCGTCAGCCCCTGCCAGCCACGGCGAATGCCGAGCACCTCCAGCCCGAGCTCGCTGGACCGGTAGACGACGCTCTTGATCACCGAGTTGAGTCCCGGCACGTCGCCGCCGCCGGTCAGGACGCCGATCCGTCGCATGCCAGACGCATCCTAGGCGATCCGTGCGGCGGCCTGTTCCGGGGTCCAGGCGGCTCCCGGAGGTCCGGCTGTGGCACGCTGCCCACGCCGCGCCGTGCCGCTCAGCTGTGGTGGTCGGCGCTCGAGGCGCTGCGGCTTGCAGGTCCCGGTGACACCATCCGCCGCCGCGTCTCAACGTCGACCCTCGACTCGCGCCCCTCCATTGCGGGGTGCTCGACCAGCGCGATGACGCGGCTGGCCATGAAGCGGCCGGTGCGCACCGGGTTTCCGCCGCGCGTCACCTCGCTGACCTCGACGATCCCGCGTGCGCTGGTGACCTCGATCCGGCGGCCGGCGCGTGTCGCCACGATCTCGAAGGTCTGCACGCCTCCCTGGCCCGTGTCGACCACGGCCTCTACTCGATCGCCCTTCATCCGCACTCCGCCTCGCATGGTTGCCTGTCGACCGATGTGCCGAGCGTGCGCTCGGCGAGCGCATCGGTCAACTCCGTGAATCCGGACGTGACGATGCCCACCGGGGTGCGGGTGGGGCATCGTGCCGCGATCGTTTCGGCACCGGCCCGTGCCGAAGGAGCGCCATGCTGGATACGCGACGACGAGCGCGAAGGTTCACCCGGCGGCGACCATCAGCGGTCGCGGGGAGACGCGACCTGGCCTCCGTCCGCGGCGTTCTGCGGTCAGCCGGTGAGCCCCTGCTGGCGTGCCTCCTCGGTCGCCGCTTCCTGCGCGCTGGCGGTCACCTGCTTGACCTTGTCCATCGCCTCCGAGGCGGCCTGCTGAGCGGCTTGCGTCACCTGGCGGCTCGGCTCTCCGAGCAGCTGCTCTTCAGGCCGGGTCGCAGGCAGCAGCATGCCCATCGCCGCGCCCGCCGCGACGGCGACAGCCCCCACCGCGAGCGGGTTCTCGTCGAGGATCTGCTCGATCTGCCAGCGCGCCTGTGAGCTCAGCTGGCGCGTCTGCTCGAACGCACCCTGCGCGGTCTGCTGCACGGTCCCGGCGATCTGGCCGGCCGTGTCACCCACCGCCTCGGCCACCTGTCCGGCCGTGTCCCCCACCGTCCCGGCCACCTGTCCGCTCTTCTCGCCGACAGTACCGGCCACGCTCCCCGCAATCCCGCGGGCGCGATCGCCGATTTCGCCGATTCCGCCGCTTCCGGCATACCCGCCAGCCGGATCGTATCGGTAGCCGCTGCGGGGCTCGGCAGACGGATAACCGTACGCGTAGCGGTCGCGGGTCGCGGTTCCACCGGTGCCACCGGCGCGTCGGCTCCACAGCCAGGCCAGCCCAATCCCGGTCAACGCCGCGGGTACCGGGTTCTTCCTGATCGTTTCAAGCATCTGCTCACTCATCCCTTTTGCCCTGTCGCCGGCGGTCGACACCGCCTCTTCGACGCGGCCGATCGTCGCGTCGCGCACGTTTTCCTTGGCCTGGCTCACCAGGTTGCCCGGGTCGAGCTTCTGACCGATCGCGTCGAGCGTCCCGGAAAGCTCCACGCGCGTCTCCGCGATCTCGTCCCGGATCGCCCGGGGGTCCTGTTGGGTGGCTCCCGCCACGTCTTCGACCTGCGAATCGACAGCCACGAGCTCCAGTTGGTCGGATGCCTCGGTCACGCGCGGATCCGCTGCGATCGAATATTGGTCGGCGGTCAGGTCCGTCTCATCGCGCGCCAGCGGAGACCGCTCGCCTGTCTGCGATCGCGTCATTTCGTCTGCTCCTTTGCCCATTCGACGTTCTCCCGCATGGTCTCCACGGTCTGGCGCGGCGTGAGGCTCGTGCTGCGGAAGGTGGCCAGGCCGCGCCAGATGAGGAATCCTCCGGCGGCCGCCACGATCAGCCCCACCAGCAGGGCGGCAATCCACGCAGACAGGCCCGCGGTCACGAGCAGCAGGACCACCGCGGCGATCACCGTCAGCAGGCCGGCGTACAGGACTGCACCACCGATCGCCAGCGCGGCGACGCTCCGGCCGATGCGCGTCGCGGTGGTCGACAGCTCGAGCTTGGCCAACTCGGCCTCGTGGCGGACGAGGTCGCCGATCTCCCGTCCCAGATCGCCGAACAGCTCGCCCAGTGAGCGATCTTCCTGGGTTTGCATCATCAAAGGCCCGATGTCGTGGACCGTGTCAGGGATGTCTCGTAGCCGGCATCGGCACCCGACACCGGACCGTCACCGGCACCGTAGCTGGTGGCGTACTCCCCGCCGGAGAGGTCGCCGACGCCCGAGGCCGACGACCCTCGCTGCGAGCCGGCGCCGCTGGACTGCCCCGCGGCCTTCAGGAATCGCGAAGCGAGGAGGCCGACGCCAAACGCGGCACCCAGGAAGAGCGCGGGCTGCCGGCGGCCGAAGTCCTCGACGCGGCCGATCATCTGCGCGACATCGGTCTGCCGAAGGAACTGGGCCAGCTGCTCGGTCTTGTCAGCCGTCAGCTGCGTCACGCTGGCGATGGCCTGCTGATCCTGGTCGCCGATGTCGCCGCTCATCTTCCGGAGCGAACCGGCGAGCGTGACGAGCGCATCGGCGGCGCGCTGCTTCTGCTGCTGCGCCTGCCGGGTGCCCTGCTCGCGCGCCTTGTCGACGAGCTGGCCGCCGGTCTCGGTTGCCTGGCTCGCCGCCGCTTTGACACTCGAAGCCACGTCCGCGCCCGATTCACCGGCGCCCGCGTCGCTTTCCGACGCCGACTCGCCGACCAGCAGGGCCGCGTCCCTCTCTGTGCTTGAGCTTGCCTGCTTTGACATGGGTGTTCCCCCTCGCATATATGTGTTTTGGGTTCGCGGCTGTGCCCCGCGGTGCATGCAGGCACCTAGGCAGTTTCGGTGCCACACGCGCGGCGGTCTGTGGGCCGCAGGGCGGTCCCGTCGGCGCCGTCGCCATCGGTGAGGTCCCGTCAGCCCTCGGCTTCGATCCGGCTCGCGCTGAGCGCGACCTGCGGTGGAGTGGCAGGCCGGTCCGGCATGCGGGTCGCGAGCCAGATGCCGAGTCCCCCGAGCGCGACCAGGAGAGCGTTGGCGAGCACGATCCCCCACTCGATCCCGGCCAGCGGCGCGATCGTCGCTACGAGTGCTCCCCCGAGACCGGTGCCGAGCGCAATGCCCACCACGTTCGCGAGCTGGACGGCGGCAGAGGCGGCTCCCTCACCGCCGGCCGGCGCCGTCTCGAGGATCACGAGGGTCGTGGTCGAGTAGGCGAGACCCATCCCCAGCCCACCGACCGCCCATGCCAGCGCGGCGACCGCGACCGGCACGCCGGGCACCAGGACCGCCGTCTCGATCACGATCCCCAGCACCACCAGCGCCACGCCGGTGGCCACGATCACTCGCCGCGACCGGGTGGGTGCCAGCCGCGCCTGGATCCACGATCCTGCCGCCCAGGTGACCGAAGAGGCGGTGAGCGCCAGGCCCCCCGCCACCGGCCCGGCACCGCGAACGGTGGCCACTGCGAGTGGCACGAATGCCTCCGCGCCGAAGAACGCGAGGCTGAGCAGCCCCGTGCTCGCCACCGCGGCCGGCGGTCCGCTCCGCCCCAGCAGGGTCCCCGGCGGAAGCAGCCGAGCAAGCGCTGCACGCGCGGCGACCAGGCCCGCCACGCCGATCACGATCGCCACAAGCGGCTGTCGGATCGAGACGGCGGTCAGCACAGCCCCGGCGCCGACCGCCAGCATCAGCGCGTCGCGCGTCCGGATGCCTCGGGGGGGATGGGGCACATGGGCAGCATCCTGGACATCGGGCAGCATCGCTGCGCCCCCGCCGGCTCCGGGTGCAACGTCGGGGTCGCGAGGGAGGCCGACAGGTAGGCTGCGTATCGGTCGTGCGACCAGGAGCGCCGCGAGCGGCAGGAGCGGAACGAGCGCCAGGAAGACCCATCGCCAGCTGAGATGCTCAGCTACTGCACCCGCGATCGCAGGTCCCACCAGCCCGGGAATGACCCACGCGCTCGAGACGATGGCGATCATCCGCGGCTTCGCGTCCGGCGCATAGCCGCGAGCGGTGGCGACCCAGATCACCGATCCGATGGCCCCGGAGCCCAGACCCTGGATCGCGCGCCCGATGACGACGACCAGCATGCTCGGGGCAAGGCCGGCAACCGCCAGCCCAACGGCGAACAGGGCCACGCCGGCGATGAACGGCCGGAAGGCGTCTCCGCGGTCCGCCTGCTGTCCGGCCAGCGTCACGCCCAGCAGGCTGGTGAGCCAGAAGGCGCTGAACGCCCAGCCATACAGCGACAGCCCGCCGAGGTCGGCCAGCGTGGCCGGCAGCACCGTTGGTACGGCGAGCCCTTCGAAGGCTGCCGCGGTGACCATGAAGACCAGGCCCGCGGTCAGGATCCGTCGGCTCGGAGCCCACGCAGATGCGGTGTCGTTGGTGAGGGCCGTCACCAGGCAATGCTACGGGGCCGCTCGCCCCAACCGAGAGCGACCGCCTACACTGAGCGCATGTTCTTCCTGCGACGCTCGACCGCCATGCCGCGCCCCGAAGATGCGCTGCCCGGTCGGGCCACGCCCGTCACGGTCCCGGACCGCCACTTCGTCAATGGCTCGCCGTTGCGGCCCCCGTATCCGCAGGGGGTCGAGGTGGCCACGTTTGCACTGGGCTGCTTCTGGGGAGCGGAGCAGCTCTTCTGGCAGCTGCCCGGCGTCGTGTCGACCTCGGCCGGCTACACCGGGGGCTTCACGCCCAACCCGACCTACGAGGAGGTGTGCAGCGGCCGCACCGGCCACGCCGAGGCGGTGCAGGTCGTCTTCGATCCGCAGCGCATCTCCTACGAGGAGCTGCTGCGCGCGTTCTGGGAGAACCACGATCCGACCCAGTCGATGCGGCAGGGCAACGACGTCGGCACCCAGTACCGCTCCGCGATCTTCACGCATACCGATGCGCAGGCGCGTGACGCCAGCGCATCGCGTGACATGTACCAGGCTGAGCTCCGCAGAGC